>NZ_JAJKHN010000001.1:0-136532 GCF_020982715.1 Bacteroides sp. 1_1_30 | reverse complement strand
CATTCCGAACAGAGAAGTTAAGCCTCGTCACGCCGATGGTACTGCGTAACAGTGGGAGAGTAGGTAGCCGCCGTTTTAAAGAAGCCTCGCTTGTCTATTGACGGGCGAGGCTTTCTGTTTTTTATTACTTTGGTATTTATACCGCCCTTTTTAGCAGATACAAACCTCATAATACCTATTAAAAAAGTGAATATTTACTGATAATTTGTATGTTATGAGGATATTTATTTGTATCTTTGTCGCCCGAATTGTAAGCTAACGATTTAAAAAAGAGAGAAGCTTTGGGAAAATTTGATAAATACAAAATTGACTTGAAAGGTATGCAAGCAGACTCTGCTAAGTATGAGTTTGTATTGGATAACCTTTACTTCGCTCACATTGATGGTCCTGAAGTTCAGAAAGGAAAGGTCAATGTTACATTGACTGTGAAAAGAACCTCTCGTGCTTTCGAGCTGAGTTTCCAAACTGACGGAATGGTATGGGTACCATGCGACCGTTGTCTGGATGATATGGAGCTACCTATCAGTTCTTCTGATAAACTGATGGTAAAGTTTGGTCATGAATATGCAGAAGAAGGTGACAACCTGATTGTGATTCCCGAGGAAGAAGGGGAAATCAACGTTGCATGGTTCATGTATGAATTTGTTGCGCTGTCTATTCCGATGAAGCATGTACATGCTCCCGGTAAGTGTAATAAAGCGGTAACTAGTAAATTGAACAAGCATTTGAAAACAAATGCGAATGAGGATAGCGATGATACTTTCGACACAGGTGGAGATGACATCGTAATTGAGGAAGAAGTGGAGGAACAAATTGATCCTCGCTGGAATGAATTAAAAAAAATATTAGATAATAATTAAAGTTTTAAGAAAATGGCACATCCTAAGAGAAGACAATCAAGTACGAGACAAGCGAAGAGAAGAACTCATGATAAGGCAGTAGCTCCTACATTGGCTATTTGTCCGAATTGCGGCGAATGGCACGTTTACCACACTGTATGTGGTGCTTGTGGCTATTACAGAGGTAAGCTCGCTATTGAGAAAGAAGCAGCTGTATAATTAGTACAGTTATACTGAAAACAGCCTGAGGGTAAAGCTCTCCGGCTGCTTTAAGTATTATAGTATTGCTAATTTAAAATAGGTTTGATGGAAAAAATAAATGCAGTAATCACAGGAGTCGGCGGGTACGTTCCCGATTATATCTTAACTAACGACGAGATATCAAAAATGGTGGATACCAACGACGAATGGATTATGACTCGTATCGGAGTAAAGGAGAGACATATTCTGAATGAGGAAGGATTAGGTAGTTCATACATGGCACGCAAAGCTGCCAAACAGTTGATGAAGAAAACTGGTGCTAATCCTGATGACATTGATTTGGTTGTTGTCGCTACCACTACTCCTGACTATCACTTCCCTTCTACAGCTTCTATTCTTTGTGATAAACTCGGACTGAAGAATGCATTTGCTTTCGATTTGCAAGCTGCTTGTAGTGGTTTCCTGTATTTAATGGAGACAGCTGCTAATTTCATCCGTTCGGGAAGATATAAGAAAATTATCATTGTCGGTGCCGATAAGATGTCGTCAATGGTTAACTATACAGATCGTGCTACATGCCCTATCTTTGGTGACGGTGCTGCTGCCTTTATGGTGGAACCGACTACGGAAGATTACGGAATCATGGATTCGATACTGAGAACTGATGGCAAAGGATTGCCTTTCCTCCACATGAAAGCTGGTGGTTCGGTTTGTCCTCCGTCTTATTTCACAGTAGACAATAAAATGCACTATTTGCACCAGGAAGGAAGAACAGTGTTTAAATATGCTGTATCTAACATGTCGGATGTATCTGCTGCTATTGCAGAAAAGAATGGTCTGACGAAAGATAATATCAACTGGATTGTTCCGCATCAGGCGAATGTCCGCATTATCGAAGCCGTGGCTCACCGTATGGAGGTGCCAATGGATAAAGTGTTGGTAAATATTGAGCATTACGGTAACACCAGTGCTGCTACTCTTCCTTTGTGTATCTGGGATTATGAAGATAAACTCAAGAAAGGTGATAATATCATTTTCACTGCATTCGGTGCCGGATTTACATGGGGCGCAGTTTACGTGAAATGGGGTTATGACGGAAAAAAGGAATCGTAACGTAAGTTACTGAACTATAACACTCAAAAACGCATCCTATTTCGATTCGATGCGTTTTTTTGTCTCAACCAATAAAATGAAGAGAAATGCATAAAGCAGGTTTTGTAAACATTGTAGGAAATCCGAATGTCGGAAAATCGACATTGATGAATGTCTTGGTGGGCGAACGTATTTCGATCGCTACTTTCAAGGCGCAGACAACTCGTCACCGGATTATGGGAATCTATAATACGGATGAAATGCAGATTGTTTTTTCTGATACTCCGGGAGTATTGAAGCCCAATTATAAACTACAGGAGTCGATGCTGAATTTTTCTACTTCGGCATTGACGGATGCGGATATCTTGCTTTATGTGACTGACGTGGTGGAGACGCCGGATAAGAATAATGAGTTTATGGAGAAGGTACGCCAGATGATGGTGCCTGTGCTCTTGCTCATCAATAAGATAGATCTTACAGATCAGGAAAAACTGGTAAAGCTGGTGGAAGATTGGAAAGAACTGCTTCCCCAAGCCGAAATTATTCCGATTTCTGCTACATCGAAGTTCAATGTGGACTATGTGATGAAGCGAATCAAAGAACTGTTGCCCGATTCTCCTCCTTATTTTGGAAAGGATCAGTGGACGGACAAGCCTGCCCGTTTCTTCGTGAATGAGATTATCCGGGAAAAGATTCTGCTCTACTACGACAAGGAGATTCCTTATTCGGTGGAAGTGGTCGTAGAGGAGTTTAAGGAAGAGCCGAAGAAGATTCATATTCGTGCGGTGATTAACGTGGAACGTGATTCGCAGAAAGGAATTATTATCGGTAAACAGGGCAAGGCGTTGAAGAAGGTAGCTACCGAGGCTCGCCGCGAACTGGAACGTTTCTTTGGAAAGACTATTTTCCTCGAAACGTATGTGAAAGTGGATAAGGATTGGCGTAGTTCGGATAAGGAGCTGCGTAATTTTGGTTATCAGTTAGATTAAGAGTATTCATGCGACTGTGATAGTCGTGAAAAAACAAGGTATTGAACTATGGGTAATTTAGTTGCAATTGTAGGACGCCCGAATGTGGGCAAGTCTACCTTATTTAACCGTCTGACGAAGACTCGTCAGGCTATTGTGAATGAAGAAGCGGGTACAACCCGCGACAGACAATATGGCAAGTCCGAGTGGCTGGGCCGTGAGTTCTCCGTGGTGGATACCGGCGGATGGGTGGTTAATTCGGATGATGTTTTTGAAGAGGAAATCCGCAAGCAGGTATTATTGGCAGTGGATGAAGCGGACGTTATTTTGTTCGTTGTGGATGTGATGAACGGAGTGACCGATCTGGATATGCAGGTAGCGGCTATTCTGCGCCGTGCTAATAGTCCGGTGATTATGGTTGCCAATAAAACGGACAATCATGATTTACAGTATAACGCTCCCGAGTTTTATAAACTGGGATTGGGCGATCCGTATTGTGTTTCTGCCATGACAGGAAGTGGTACGGGTGATTTGATGGATTTGATTGTCAGCAATTTCAAGAAGGAATCTTCTGAAATCCTGGATGATGATATTCCTCGTTTTGCTGTGGTAGGACGCCCGAATGCCGGAAAGTCTTCCATTGTAAACGCGTTTATTGGGGAAGAACGTAATATCGTGACAGAGATTGCAGGGACTACCCGTGACTCGATCTACACTCGTTACAATAAATTCGGATTTGATTTTTACCTGGTAGATACGGCAGGTATCCGTAAGAAAAACAAGGTAAATGAAGACTTGGAATATTATTCGGTGATTCGTTCGATTCGTGCCATCGAAGGTTCGGATGTTTGTATTCTGATGTTGGATGCAACGAGGGGTGTTGAGAGCCAGGACTTGAATATCTTTTCTCTGATTCAGAAGAACCAGAAAGGATTGGTAGTCGTGATTAATAAATGGGACTTGGTGGAAGATAAATCAGTGAAAGTGCAGAAGACATTTGAGGAAGCTGTCCGTTCACGTTTTGCTCCGTTTGTCGATTTCCCGATCATCTTTGCTTCTGCGTTGACTAAACAACGTATTCTGAAAGTGCTGGAAGAAGCACGTAATGTATATGAGAACCGGACGACAAAGATTCCGACAGCTCGTTTGAATGAAGAAATGCTCCCGCTGATCGAGGCTTATCCGCCTCCCTCAAATAAAGGTAAGTATATCAAGATTAAATACATCACACAGCTGCCGAATACGCAAGTGCCTTCATTTGTCTATTTTGCCAACTTGCCGCAGTATGTGAAGGATCCGTACAAACGTTTCCTCGAAAATAAGATGCGTGAGAAATGGAATCTGACAGGTACTCCGGTTAATATTTATATTCGACAGAAGTAAAGTTCACCACAGATTAACACAGATTTCCACAGATTAAAAATAAAAAACGGGCTAATCAATTTACAAGTTTTGTATCATTTGATTAGCCCGTATTCTTTATGAAATATCTGTGAAAATCTGTGGTGAATCTATTTCTCCAACTGGAAATCTTTTCTGCGTAAAACGAAGCTGTTACTCAAGTATTTTTCACGCACAATCTGATTCTCCGATAATTCTTCCGGTGTTCCCTGGAAAAGAATCTTTCCTTCGAACAGCAGATAGGCGCGGTCGGTGATACTAAGTGTCTCCTGTACGTTGTGGTCGGTAATCAGGATTCCGATATTCTTATCTTTCAGCTTCCAAACAATTTGCTGGATATCTTCTACGGCAATCGGGTCTACACCGGCAAAAGGTTCGTCAAGCATGATGAATTTGGGGTCGATGGCAAGACAACGGGCAATCTCCGTACGGCGGCGTTCACCTCCGGACAACTGGTTACCTTTGTTTTTGCGTACCTTTTGCAGACGGAATTCTGCTATCAGGCTTTCGAGTTTTTCCTTTTGATATTCTTTGGGCTTGTTAGTCATTTCCAGTACGGCGGCGATATTATCTTCCACACTCATCTGGCGGAAAACGGAAGCTTCCTGTGCAAGGTAGCCGATTCCCGTTTGCGCTCGTTTGTAAACCGGATATTTGGTAATCTCCAGGTCGTCGAGGAAAATACGTCCTTCATTCGGAGTAATCAGCCCTACAGTCATATAGAATGAAGTCGTCTTGCCGGCACCGTTCGGTCCCAGCAAACCTACAATCTCACCTTGCTTCACATTGATGGAAACGTGGCTCACAACGGTTCGTTTACCGTACTTCTTAACCAGGTCTTCCGTGCGGAGCACCATCTTGCTTTCTTCCATATTCTAGTTATTTTGCGGCAAATGTAGTAAAAATAAGCTGAAATAATGTACATTTGCAGACAAATAGTGTGAGTTATGATAAAAGCATTGAGAACCGTCGGGAGATATTTCATGCTGATGGGACGGACTTTTTCCCGTCCTGAACGTATGCGTATGTTCTTCCGGCAATACCTTAACGAGTTGGAGCAACTAGGTGTGAACTCCATCGGTATCGTGCTGTTGATTTCGTTTTTCATCGGCGCGGTTATTACCATCCAAATCAAGTTGAATATCGAAAGTCCGTGGATGCCTCGCTGGACAGTGGGGTATGTGACACGTGAAATTATGTTGCTGGAATTTTCTTCCTCTATCATGTGTTTGATTCTTGCGGGAAAAGTAGGATCGAATATCGCTTCGGAATTAGGAACGATGCGGGTGACGCAGCAGATTGACGCGCTCGAAATTATGGGTATCAATTCGGCAAACTACCTGATTCTGCCTAAGATTACGGCGATGGTAACTGTGATTCCTATTTTAGTGACGTTCAGTATCTTTGCCGGAATTATCGGTGCCTTTTGCACCTGTTGGTTTGCCGGGGTGATGAATGCGGTCGATCTGGAATATGGATTGCAATATATGTTTGTGGAGTGGTTTATTTGGGCCGGTATCATCAAATCCCTCTTTTTCGCGTTTATTATTGCAAGTGTGTCTGCTTTCTTCGGATATACGGTAGATGGTGGATCGATTGCTGTGGGAAAGGCTTCTACGGATGCCGTAGTATCCAGCAGTGTATTGATTCTGTTTGCGGACTTGATATTAACTAAACTTTTGATGGGATGATTGAGATTAAAGGACTTTATAAATCATTTGATGATAAAACGGTATTGAGCGATATCAATGCTAGTTTTGAAAATGGAAAGACGAATTTGATTATCGGTCAAAGTGGCTCCGGTAAGACGGTATTGATGAAGTGTATTGTAGGATTGCTTACTCCGGAGAAGGGGGAAGTCTTATATGACGGACGTAACCTTGTCTTGATGGGGAAGAAGGAGAAAAAGATGCTTCGCAAGGAGATGGGGATGATTTTCCAGAGTGCGGCTCTGTTTGACTCAATGACGGTGTTGGACAATGTGATGTTTCCGTTGAATATGTTTAGCAATGATACTTTGCGTGAGCGTACCAAACGGGCGATGTTCTGCTTGGATCGTGTGAATCTGGGGGAGGCGAAAGATAAGTTTCCGGGAGAAATCAGTGGGGGGATGCAGAAGCGTGTGGCTATTGCACGTGCGATTGCCCTGAATCCGCAATATTTGTTTTGCGATGAACCGAACTCGGGGCTCGATCCGAAAACGTCATTGGTGATTGATGATCTGATCCATGATATTACGCAGGAATATAACATGACGACTATTATCAATACGCATGATATGAACTCTGTATTGGGAATTGGCGAGAAGGTGATTTATATTTATGAAGGACATAAAGAGTGGGAAGGGACAAAAGATGATATCTTTACCTCTACCAACGAACGACTGAATAACTTTATCTTTGCTTCAGACTTGCTCCGTAAGGTGAAGGACGTGGAAGTGCAAGGAATGGAAGGGTAATAAAAAAACTTCTGTCATCGGGGTGACAGAAGTTTCTTTTTTTCTTAGCTATATTAGCGTCGGCAATTAAGCTCTAGGTCTAGCTTCTTTAACTACCATTGTACGGCCCATGTATTCAGCTCCGTTCAATTCAGCAATAGCTTTTGCAGCTGCAGCGTCGTCTTCCATTTCGATGAAAGCGAATCCTTTGGATTTACCGGTTTCACGGTCCATAACAACTTTAACTGATGATACTGCTCCGTAATCTTCCATCACTTGTTGCAGATCTCCTTCCTTAACACGGTAGTTAAGGTTTCCAACATAAATGTTCATAATGAAAATGATAAAAAATAAATAAATGAATAAAACTCTCTGGATAGATGGTTACTAATAAAAAGATTAAAACGACAGAGAGTTTACAAATGCGTTTCGTAACGGAAGTAAAAACCTTGTAATCAAATCGAGAAACTAATGGTCCATCAATCCGCAGCAAAGAAAAGAATAATTTTTGGATTAACCATCTTTTTGGAAGGTTAATTTGCGGATTATCAGAAAAAAAGTTCTTTCCTTTTCTCTTGAAAGAAAAGAAAGAACCAAAGAAAAGTTCAAGGCTGACTTTTTTCTCCTACTCGCTTCCTTCACTACGCTAAAGGGCAGAAACTCGCTTCGCTCAAACAGTCTGCCCTTCTTAACGCTTCGTTACGGGCGCTCGCTTGACGGAGAAAAAAGTAGGCCGGGGGACCTGCGGCGTGGTCGTTGCTGATGGTTTATTGTTGTTTATATATGAGGAATTGATGAAATAATTAATAAAAGATGTGTGAAAGATGGGTGGCGTTGCTGAAATAAATCTGCAATGTCTTTTGAAATTTGAAAGATTAGCACTAATTTTGCACCCTCTTTGAGTATAGAACAAAGTATAAATCAAATAAATAATTGTCAGAATGAACGTTTCATTACAAAACATTGACAAAGTAAGCGCAGAGCTTACTGTAAAGCTTGAGAAAGCAGATTATCAGGAGAAAGTAGACAAAGAGTTGAAATCACTCCGTCAGAAGGCACAGATTCCGGGATTCCGTAAAGGTATGGTGCCGACAAGTCTTATTAAAAAGATGTATGGTAAATCGGTGATTGCAGAGGTTGTGAATAAGGCATTGCAAGAAGCTGTTTACAATTATATTAAAGATAATAAGGTGAATATGTTGGGCGAGCCGTTGCCTAATGAAGAAAAGCAGCAGAATATTGATTTCGATACAATGGAAGAGTTCGAATTCGTGTTCGATATCGCTTTGGCACCTGAATTTAAAGCAGAAGTAAGCGCTAAAGATAAAGTAGATTATTATTCTATCGAAGTTTCTGAAGAAATGATCGACAACCAGGTGAAGATGTACACTCAACGCACTGGTAAGTATGATAAGGTAGATGCTTACGAAGATAATGATATGTTGAAAGGTCTGCTGGCACAGTTGGGCGAAGAAGGCAATACAAAAGAAGGTGGTATTCAGGTAGAAGCTGCTGTGTTGATGCCTGCTTACATGAAGAATGACGATCAGAAAGCTATTTTTGCTAACGCAAAAGTAAATGATGTATTGGTGTTCAATCCGAATGTTGCTTATGACGGACATGCTGCTGAACTGGGTTCTTTGTTGAAGATCGACAAGGAAATCGCGAAAGACGTTAAGTCTGACTTCAGCTTCCAGGTAGAAGAAATCACTCGTTTTGTTCCGGGTGAATTGACACAGGAAGTGTTCGACCAGGCATTCGGCGAAGGTGTTGTGAAGACTGAAGAGGAATTCCGCGCTAAGATTAAAGAAGAAATTGCAGCAAGATTTGTTGCTGACAGCGATTATAAGTTCCTGATCGATATTCGCAAGGTGATGATGGAAAAAGTAGGTAAGTTGGAATTCTCTGACGCTCTGCTGAAACGTATCATGTTGCTGAACAACGAAGAAAAGGGCGAAGAATATGTTGCTGAAAACTATGATAAGAGCATCGAGGAACTGACTTGGCACCTGATTAAGGAACAGTTGGTTGAAGCAAACGATATCAAAGTAGAACAGGAAGATGTTCTGAAGATGGCTAGAGAAACAACGAAGGCACAGTTTGCTCAATACGGTATGTTGTCTATCCCTGATGATGTGCTTGACAACTATGCACAGGAGATGTTGAAGAAGAAAGAAACTATCAATAATTTGGTAAGTCGTGTTGTAGAAGTGAAGCTGGCTGCTGCTCTGAAAGCGCAGGTTACTTTGGAAAACAAGAACGTTTCAATCGAAGAATTCAATAAGATGTTTGAATAATCATTCGGTTGAATAGAATATAAAGTCACAGAAACACAGAGTTTTTATAAAATTATAACTCTGTGTTTTTTTGTGTCTCTGTATTCTTTTTCGTTTCTTTGTACTTACGTTTATTTTTAATTTATAAGAAAGGAACAATTAACATGGATGATTTTAGAAAATACGCAACCAAGCATTTAGGAATGAATGGCATGGTATTGGATGATGTGATTAAATCGCAGGCCGGGTATTTGAATCCCTATATTCTGGAAGAAAGACAGTTGAACGTTACTCAACTCGACGTTTTCTCCCGTTTGATGATGGACCGCATCATTTTCCTCGGTACACAAGTAGATGACTATACAGCGAATACGCTTCAGGCACAGTTGCTGTATCTGGATTCTGTTGATCCGGGTAAGGATATCTCTATCTATATCAACTCTCCGGGCGGAAGTGTATATGCCGGACTGGGCATTTATGATACGATGCAGTTTATTTCAAGTGATGTTGCTACCATCTGTACAGGTATGGCAGCTTCAATGGCGGCTGTATTGCTTGTTGCCGGTGCTGAAGGCAAACGTTCTGCGTTGCCTCATTCACGTGTGATGATTCACCAGCCGATGGGTGGTGCGCAAGGACAAGCGTCGGACATTGAAATCACAGCTCGTGAGATTCAGAAATTGAAGAAAGAACTTTATACGATCATCGCCGATCATTCGCATACTGATTTCGATAAGGTATGGGCGGACTCTGACCGCGACTACTGGATGACAGCTCAGGAAGCGAAAGAATACGGTATGATTGATGAGGTATTGATTAAGAAATAAAAATGGCTGATTCAAAGACAAAGAAAAGGTGTAGCTTCTGTGGACGGTCGGAGAACGAAGTCGGATTCCTGATTACGGGAATGAACGGCTATATCTGCGACAGTTGTGCTACCCAGGCTTATGAGATTACTCAGGAAGCATTGGGCGAAGGCAAGAAAAGCGCGGGAGCTACCAAACTCAATTTAAAAGAACTGCCCAAACCGGTAGAAATCAAGAAATTCCTCGACCAGTATGTGATCGGACAGGATGACGCAAAACGCTTCCTTTCCGTATCGGTCTATAACCATTATAAACGTCTGTTGCAAAAAGACAGCGGGGATGATGTGGAGATTGAAAAGTCGAACATTATTATGGTAGGTAGTACCGGAACCGGAAAAACGTTGCTTGCACGTACGATTGCCAAGTTGCTGCACGTGCCGTTTACCATTGTAGACGCTACGGTGCTGACAGAGGCCGGTTATGTAGGCGAAGATATCGAAAGTATTTTAACCCGTTTGCTTCAGGTGGCAGATTATAATGTACCTGAAGCGGAACAGGGTATTGTGTTTATCGACGAGATCGACAAGATTGCCCGCAAAGGAGATAACCCTTCCATCACTCGCGATGTGAGCGGTGAAGGTGTACAGCAGGGATTGCTGAAATTACTCGAAGGCTCTGTTGTGAACGTACCTCCCCAGGGTGGTCGTAAACATCCGGACCAGAAGATGATTCCGGTAAATACCAAAAATATTCTCTTTATCTGTGGCGGCGCTTTCGATGGTATCGAAAAGAAGATCGCCCAACGGTTGAATACACATGTCGTAGGTTATACGGCGTCGCAGAAAACAGCGACGGTGGACAAGAATAACATGATGCAGTATATCGCTCCGCAGGATTTGAAGTCATTCGGACTGATTCCCGAAATTATCGGACGTCTTCCGGTACTGACTTATTTGAATCCGCTGGATCGGAATGCGCTTCGTGCTATCCTCACCGAACCGAAAAACTCTATCATCAAGCAGTACATCAAACTGTTTGAAATGGATGGTATCAAGCTCACATTTGAAGATGCTGTCTTCGAATATATCGTCGATAAGGCGGTGGAATATAAGCTGGGTGCCCGTGGATTGCGCTCTATTGTGGAAACAATCATGATGGATGTCATGTTTGAAATCCCTTCAGAGGACAAAAAAGAGTATAAGGTGACGCTGGATTATGCAAAGATGCAACTGGAAAAAGCGAATATGGCACGACTGCAAACTGCTTAAAATCAAAGAGTAAGGCTGCAAAAGATGATCGTAACTGTATTTTCTTGAAAATATTAGTCGCATTTTGCTTGGTAATTACGAAGTTGTTTATAACTTTGTTTGGCTCTCTTGAAGGAGGAAGCCTACTAAAGTTAAACCATGAACTGAATAAAACAACCTAAGTTAAGATGGCAAGGAAGATTAATTTAACAGATGAACTGAAGAAGTGTTTCGGATTTAATAAGTTCAAGGGAAACCAGGAAGCGATCATTAACAACTTGCTCGATGGTAAAGATACCTTTGTACTGATGCCTACCGGTGGCGGGAAATCTTTATGCTATCAGCTACCTTCGCTCTTGATGGAAGGTACGGCAATTGTAATTTCTCCGCTTATTGCGTTGATGAAGAATCAAGTGGATGCAATGCGCAATTTCAGTGAAGAAGATGGCGTCGCCCATTTTATCAATTCTTCATTAAACAAAGGCGCAATAGACCAAGTAAGGTCGGACATCCTTGCCGGAAAGACAAAATTGCTATATGTGGCGCCGGAATCGCTGACGAAAGAAGAAAATGTAGAATTTTTGCGTTCGGTGAAAATCTCATTCTATGCAGTAGACGAAGCTCACTGTATTTCTGAATGGGGACATGACTTCCGACCGGAATACCGGCGGATTCGCCCTATTATCAACGAAATAGGAAAGGCTCCGTTGATTGCGTTGACCGCAACAGCGACACCAAAGGTGCAGCATGATATCCAGAAAAATCTGGGAATGGTAGATGCTCAAGTTTTCAAATCGTCGTTCAACCGTCCGAACCTTTATTATGAGGTACGCGCGAAGACCGCTAATATTGACAGGGATATTATCAAGTTTATCAAAAACAATCCGGAAAAATCGGGCATTATCTATTGCCTTAGCCGGAAAAAAGTAGAGGAACTTGCTGAAATCCTTCAGGCAAACGGTATCAATGCGCGTCCTTATCATGCCGGGATGGATTCGTTGGCGAGGACTAAGAATCAGGATGATTTCCTGATGGAAAAAGTGGACGTTATTGTAGCAACTATCGCTTTCGGTATGGGAATCGACAAGCCGGATGTAAGGTTTGTGATTCACTACGATATTCCAAAGAGTCTGGAAGGGTATTACCAGGAGACCGGACGTGCCGGTAGAGATGGCGGTGAAGGTCAGTGCATAACCTTTTATACAAACAAAGACTTGCAGAAACTGGAGAAGTTCATGCAAGGAAAACCTGTGGCAGAGCAGGAAATTGGCAAGCAGCTTCTGTTGGAAACCGCTGCTTATGCCGAATCTTCCGTATGCCGGCGCAAGACGTTGCTGCATTATTTCGGCGAAGAATATACGGAAGAGAATTGTGGAAATTGTGACAACTGTTTAAACCCTAAAAAACAAGTGGAGGCTCAAGAGTTATTGTGTGCCGTGATTGAAGCGATTATCGCGGTGAAAGAAAATTTTAAGGCAGATTATATTATAGACATACTACAAGGTAAAGAAACTTCCGAAGTACAGGCGCATTTGCATGAAGACCTCGAAGTCTTCGGCTCCGGTATGGGCGAAGAGGATAAAACATGGAACGCAGTGATTCGTCAAGCACTGATCGCAGGTTACTTGAGCAAGGATGTGGAACATTACGGACTCCTGAAAGTGACGGAGGAAGGACACAAGTTCTTGAAGAAGCCGAAGTCATTCAAGATTACCGAAGACAACGACTTTGAAGAGACGGAAGAAGAAGTTCCGGCACGTGGCGGTGGTTCCTGTGCGGTAGACCCTGCTCTTTATTCTATGTTGAAGGACTTGCGGAAGAAACTCTCGAAGAAACTGGAAGTGCCGCCTTATGTGATCTTCCAGGATCCGTCTTTGGAAGCGATGGCTACCATTTATCCGGTGACATTGGATGAATTGCAGAATATACCGGGTGTAGGAGCCGGAAAAGCAAAACGTTACGGTGAAGAGTTCTGTAAATTAATCAAACGCCACTGTGAAGAGAATGAAATAGAACGTCCCGAAGACTTGCGGGTACGTACGGTTGCCAATAAATCAAAGATGAAAGTAGCTATCATTCAGGCAATTGACCGTAAAGTGGCGTTAGATGATATCGCTCTTTCCAAAGGTATCGAGTTCGGTGAACTTCTGGACGAGGTAGAAGCTATCGTCTATTCGGGAACCAAACTGAATATCGATTATTTCCTGGAAGAAATCATGGATGAAGATCACATGCTCGATATCTATGATTATTTCAAGGAATCTACCACTGATAAGATTGATGATGCGCTTGATGAATTAGGCGATGACTTCACTGAAGAGGAAGTTCGCTTGGTGCGTATTAAGTTCATCTCTGAAATGGCTAATTAAAAAAGCGAAAAAAATAGGCGTGCAGGTATGCGGTTTTGAATAAAAACCGTATATTTGCACGCAATAATTTTTAAACGCATAGCCCTATGTCATTTATTGCTGATAAGATTGTAATGGATGGGTTAACTTACGACGACGTATTGTTGATCCCCGCTTATTCTGAAGTTTTACCGCGCACTGTCGATCTCTCGACTAAGTTTTCAAAAAACATTGAGTTAAAAATTCCTTTTGTGACGGCTGCCATGGATACGGTTACCGAAGCGAAAATGGCTATTGCCATTGCTCGTGAGGGTGGTATCGGCGTGATTCACAAAAATATGTCTATCGAAGAACAGGCAAGACAAGTTGCTATTGTAAAACGTGCCGAAAATGGTATGATTTATGATCCCGTAACTATTAAAAGAGGTTCTACTGTGCAGGATGCACTGGACATCATGGCGGAATACAAAATCGGTGGTATCCCTGTGGTAGATGATGAAGGTTATTTGGTGGGTATTGTTACTAACAGAGATTTGCGTTTCGAAAGAGACATGGCTAAACATATTGATCTTGTCATGACTCCGAAAGAAAGATTGGTAACTACAAACCAGTCTACTGATCTGGAATCTGCTGCACAGATTCTTCAGAAACATAAGATCGAGAAACTTCCGATTGTCGGAATGGACGGAAAGTTGATCGGTCTTGTTACTTATAAAGATATTACAAAAGCAAAAGATAAACCGATGGCTTGTAAAGATGCCAAAGGTCGTTTGCGTGTAGCTGCCGGTGTAGGTGTGACTGCCGATACGCTGGATCGTATGCAGGCATTGGTAGATGCCGGTGCGGATGCAATTGTGATTGATACGGCTCACGGACACTCTATGTTTGTGATTGAAAAACTGAAAGAAGCTAAGAAACGCTTCCCGAACATTGATATCGTAGTGGGTAATATTGCTACCGGAGAAGCTGCAAAAGCGTTGGTAGAAGCAGGAGCGGATGCAGTGAAAGTCGGTATCGGTCCGGGTTCTATCTGTACCACTCGTGTGGTTGCCGGTGTAGGTGTTCCACAGTTGTCTGCTGTCTATGATGTAGCAAAAGCCTTGAAGGGTACAGGTATTCCTTTGATTGCCGATGGTGGTTTGCGCTATTCGGGCGATGTAGTGAAAGCGTTGGCTGCCGGTGGATATTGTGTAATGATCGGATCGTTGGTTGCCGGAACAGAAGAGTCTCCGGGCGACACAATCATTTTCAATGGACGTAAATTTAAATCCTATCGTGGTATGGGATCGTTGGAAGCGATGGAGAACGGTTCGAAAGACCGTTACTTCCAGAGCGGAACTGCTGATGTGAAGAAGCTGGTTCCGGAAGGAATTGCTGCCCGTGTTCCTTATAAAGGTACACTTTTCGAGGTTGTCTATCAGTTGTCAGGTGGTTTGCGTGCAGGTATGGGATACTGCGGTGCTGCCAATATTGATAAACTTCATGATGCTAAGTTTACCCGCATTACCAATGCAGGTGTAATGGAAAGCCATCCGCACGACGTGACGATTACTAGTGAATCGCCTAACTATAGCCGTCCGGAATAATAGATAGATACGGTGAACTATTAACGGTGAACGGTGAACAGGCTGTATTGTCAGCAAGGTGTTCACTGCTCACCGTTTGTTGTTTATCTGTTATTGCCTCTGTGATGTTTGTTGTTTATTGTTTGGAAAATAAAAAATGATGATGAAAAGAAGCCTGTTGTTGGGATGTATTTCTCTCTTTGTTGTCGCGGTCTTTGCGCAAGAAGATCCGGTATTGATGCGTGTTAACGGAAGAGAGGTACTCCGTTCGGAATTTGAAAATGCATACCGCCGTTATGTAGAACGCTCAAATGCCCGGCTTTCACCAAAAGAGTATGCGGCACTTTTCGCTCAATCAAAGTTGAAGGTGGAAGCAGCCAGGGCTGCCGGGCTTGATACGACTACAGTTTTCCGTAAACAACACGAGAAATGTTGGACAGAATTGGTAGAATCTTATCTGATTGACAAACAAGTGATGGATAGTTGTGCCCGTGTCTTGTATCAGAAGATGGGATTGAAAGCACGTAGCGGCCGGGTGCAAGTCATGCAAATTTTTAAACGTTTACCGCAGACGGTTACTTCCCGTCATTTGGAAGAAGAAAAAGCCCGGATGGATTCTATATACCGGGTGATACAGAATCAGCCGGATTTGAATTTTAACCGTTTGGTGGAAATCTATTCGGATGATAAGCAGAGTAGATGGATAGAAGGTCTGGAGACAACGAGTGAATTTGAGGATGTCGCTTTCTCTTTGGCGAAAGGTGCGGTATCACAGCCATTCTTCACTCCTGAAGGGATTCATATCTTGAAAGTGATTGACCGGGAGGAAGCATTTGCTTATGAAAATGTCAGTGGCAGGTTGATAGAGCGGTTACGGCGTAAGGAAATTTTAGACAAAGGCACGGCAGCGATGCTCGACCGATTAAAAAGGTCATGGCAGTATACCCCGAATCAGGCAGCAATGGAAGAGCTGTTGACGAAAGGCCGGACAGAACAAAATCTCTTTATGATTGATGGACAGGCATATACCGGAGCTATGTTCACGCGTTTTGCCTCTTCTCATCCTCAATCTGTCAAACGCCAGTTGGAAGGGTTTATTGCTAAATCATTATTGGATTATGAAAGCCGGAATATAGATAAAAAGCATCCGGAAATTCGTGTTGCCTTGCGGGAATCTGACGAAAACTATTTGGTAAAAGAAATCACACGACAAAAAATAGAGTTGCCTGCTATTAATGACCGGGCCGGATTGGCTACCTATTTCAAATTTCATTCGTCGGATTATCGGTGGGAGAGTCCCCGGTATAGAGGAGTCGTGCTTCATTGCGTTGATAAAAAGACGGTAAAGCAAGCTAAAAAAATGCTGAAGAAAGTGCCGGAAAAAGAGTGGGCGGACCAGCTTCGGCAAACTTTTAATACATCCGGGACGGAAAAGATACAGGTTGAACAAGGAATTTTTGCCGACGGAGACAATAAATATATAGATAAACTGGTTTTTAAGAAGGGTGGTTTCGAACCCGTGATGTCTTATCCTTTTACCATTGTTGTAGGCGAAAAAATGAAAGGACCGGATGATTATCGGGAAGTAATTGAACAGGTGCGAAAGGATTATCGAAGCTATCTTGACACGTGCTGGGCGCGGGAATTGAGGGAGTTTGGTAAGGTTGAAATAAACCAAGAGGTTTTAAAAACAGTTAATAATAACTGATGTAACCGATTATTCACTATCTTCGTACCTTAAATAAGTAGATTTTAGTTGCCAATGCGAATATTAGTCCTCTTACTGATTACCCTTCTTGGTTGTGGAGCGTGCAAGGAACAGCGCGACCACAAAGGAAAGACTCCTTTGGTAGAGGTGGACGGTAACTTTTTATATAAAGAAGATTTGATGTCCGTGCTTCCGGTCGGATTGTCAAAAGATGATAGTATTCTCTTCACCGAACATTATATTCGTAGTTGGGCGGAAGAGATTTTATTATATGAGAAAGCTGCGAACAATATTCCCGATAATGTGGATGTAGACAAACTAGTGGAGAATTATCGGAAAGCGTTGATTATGCATACTTATCAGCAGGAGTTGATAAACCAGAAGCTGTCGAATGATATTTCCGAACAAGAGATCGCAGAATATTACGGAAAAAACAAAGAACTGTTTAAGCTGGAAACCCCGTTGATTAAGGGATTGTTTATCAAAGTGCCGTTGACGGCTCCCCAGCTGAACAATGTGCGCAGGTGGTATAAGTCGGACAAACAGGATGCTGTTGAGAGCCTGGAAAAATATAGCTTACAGAATGCAGTGAAATACGAATACTTCTATGACAAATGGGTGTCCGTGACTGATGTACTGGATATGATTCCATTAAAAGTAGAGGCACCGGAAGAGTACGTAGACAAACACCGTCAGGTAGAATTGAAAGATACGGCCTATTATTATTTCCTGAATGTGAGCGATTATCGCGGAATTGGTGAAGAGAAACCGTATGAATTTGCCCGTTCGGAAGTGAAAGACTTACTGGTTAATCAGAAACGGGTGAGCTTTATGGAACAGGTAAAGAACGACTTGTATCAGCAGGCAGTAAGTAAGAAGAAGATTATATATAATTATTAAATACAAAGAATGAAGAAGTTTGTGAACTTTAGATTTGTTGTTACCCTTGTCCTGGCAATATTTGCTAATGTGGCAACCTATGCACAAGATAATGTGGTTGATGAAGTAGTTTGGGTAGTAGGTGACGAAGCTATTTTGAAATCAGATGTAGAAGAGGCCCGTATGGATGCCTTGTATAATGGACGCAGATTTGACGGCGATCCTTATTGTGTAATTCCTGAAGAGATTGCCGTGCAGAAGTTGTTCTTGCATCAGGCAAAGTTGGACAGTATCGAGGTTTCCGAAGCGGAAATCATCCAGCGTGTGGATATGATGACCAACATGTACATCCAGCAGATCGGTTCCAGAGAGAAGATGGAGGAGTATTTCAATAAAACTTCCACCCAGATTCGTGAGACGCTGCGTGATAATGCACGTGACGGATTGACCGTTCAGAAGATGCAGCAGAAACTGGTAGGAGAAATCAAAGTGACTCCGGCAGAAGTACGCCGTTACTTCAAAGACCTTCCACAAGATAGTATTCCTTACATTCCGACACAGGTAGAAGTGCAGATCATTACTTTACAACCGAAAATTCCTATCTCGGAGATTGAGGATGTAAAAAAGACGTTGCGTGATTATACGGATCGTGTGACAAAAGGAGAAATTGACTTCTCTACATTGGCGCGTTTGTATTCGGAAGACAAGGCATCTGCTATTAAAGGTGGTGAATGTGGATTCATGGGACGTGGTATGATGGACCCTGCTTATGCGAATGTAGCGTTCAGTTTGCAAGATCCGAAGAAAGTTTCTAAGATTGTGGAGTCGGAATTTGGTTTCCACATTATCCAGTTGATTGAAAAACGTGGTGACCGTGTCAACACTCGCCATATCTTGTTGCGTCCGAAAGTATCGGAAAAAGAACTGACCGAGGCTTGTGCCCGTCTGGATTCTATTGCCGATGATATTCGTGCCAACAAATTTACATTTGATGATGCGGCTGCCGTTATCTCACAGGATAAAGACACCCGTAACAACCATGGTATTATGGTGAACATCAATGAAAATTCAGGTGTGACTACTTCTAAGTTCCAGATGCAGGATCTTCCTCAAGACGTTGCTAAGGTAGTGGATAAGATGAATGTAGGTGAAATTTCCAAAGCCTTTACAATGATTAATGAGAAGGATGGAAAAGAAGTATGTGCTATCGTGAAGTTGAAAGCAAAAATCAACGGTCATAAAGCAACCATTGCAGAAGACTATCAGGACCTGAAAGAAATTGTGATGGAGAAACGCCGTGAAGAGATGTTGCAGAAATGGATTCTGGACAAGCAGAAACATACTTATGTACGCATCAACGAAAACTGGCAGAAGTGTGACTTCAAGTATCCGGGTTGGGTCAAGAAGGACTGATGTAACCTTGCTTTGATTTTATATGCTGAAAACAAATAAAAAAAATAAACAACAAGACAGGCATAGATGGCTCCTTATAGGCTTTCTATGCCTGTTTGGTGTATGTCTTGTAGCACAAGTGAGGCCAACAGGACAGAAACCTGTGACAGGGGATTCAATTAAATCGGCTGCGGATACGTCTAAGTCGGCTCCAAAAGCCAAAACACCGGCAGGCAATAAGAAACAGTCGGACAACAAGAAGCAACCGGAGAATAAAAAGACCAAAGTTTATCTGCTTCATGCTGATGAAGGTCAGGCGGATAAGTTGGCGCGTCCGGATGTGCAGGTGTTGATTGGTAACGTGAAATTGCGGCATGACAGTATGTATATGTACTGTGATAGTGCGCTGATTTTTGAGAAAACCAACTCTGTGGAGGCCTTCAGTAATGTGCGTATGGAACAGGGAGACACTTTGTTCATCTACGGTGATTATCTTTATTATGACGGAATGACGCAAATAGCGCAGCTTCGTGAAAATGTGAAGATGATTAATCGGAACACCACCCTGTTGACAGATAGCTTGAACTACGACCGTCTCTACGACCTCGGATATTATTTCGAGGGAGGAACCTTGATGGATGAAGAGAATGTATTGACTTCCGATTGGGGAGAATACAGTCCTGCAACAAAACAGTCGGTATTCAACCATGATGTGAAGTTGGTAAACCCTAAGTTTGTGTTGACTTCCGATACATTAAGGTATAATACGGAAAGCAAAATCGCAGTTATTCTCGGACCTTCCAATATCGTCAGTGATAATAATCATATCTATTCGGAACGGGGATTCTATAATACAATGACCGAACAAGCCGAACTGTTGGACCGTTCGGTACTGACCAATCAGGGAAAGAAACTGGTAGGCGACAGTCTGTTCTATGACCGTATCATCGGTTATGGCGAGGCGTTCGATAATGTGAAGATGACAGATTCCATTAATAAGAATATGCTGACGGGTGATTATTGTTTCTATAATGAATTGACAGACTCCGCGTTTGCGACGAAACGTGCTGTGGCAATCGACTACTCGCAAGGGCCTGACAGTCTTTTTATGCATGGCGATACATTGCAGTTGGTGTCTTACAACCTGAATACCGATTCCGTTTTCCGGTTGATGAAGGCTTATCACAAGGTACGTATGTATCGTACGGATGTTCAAGGAGTATGTGACTCACTGGTCTATAATTCGAAGGATTCCTGTATGACCATGTATACCGACCCTATTCTTTGGAATGAAGGGCAGCAACTACTTGGCGAGCAGATCAAGATTTATATGAATGACAGCACGATTGACTGGGCGCATATCATCAACCAGGCGTTGACGGTGGAAATGAAAGATTCTATTCATTATAACCAAGTGTCCGGCAAAGAGATGAAAGCCTATTTCATCAATGGAGATATGCGTCATATTGAAGTGATTGGTAATGTGTTGACCGCTTTCTATCCGGAAGAAAAAGACAGTACGATGACCGGATTTAATTGTCTGGAAGGTAGTGTGCTTCATCTTTATATGAAGGACAAGAAGATGGAAAAAGGACTGTTTATCGGTAAATCCAACGGAACGATGTATCCGATGGACCAGATACCGCCTGATAAATTGCGTCTTCCCACTTTTGCCTGGTTCGACTATGTCCGTCCGCTGAATAAGGATGATATCTTTAACTGGCGGGGTAAACGTGCGGGCGATACACTGAAACCGACCACCGACCGGCGACCCAAAACAGAAAAGCGAAACTTAATAAATATGAAGTAGTATGGGAATGTTTAACTCAATGAGAAAGCCCCGTGGCTTTAATCATCAATACATTTATGTAGACGAGCGGAAAGAAAAGCTCGCAAAGATGGAGGAGAACGCCAAACGTGACTTGGGGATGCTTCCGGAAAAGGAATTTAATCCGGAGGATATTCGAGGTAAGTTCATCGAAGGTACTACGCATTTGAAAAGAAGAAAAGCGAGTGGCCGCAAACCGGTCTCTTTCGGAATCATACTGATAATCATTGCTTTCCTTCTTTATCTGTGGCATTATTTGGCGACAGGAAGCTGGAACTTTTAATTATTAATTTACGAAGAATGAGCGATATAATTCATTTGTTACCTGATTCGGTAGCTAACCAGATTGCTGCCGGTGAAGTGATACAACGTCCCGCGTCTGTCATCAAGGAGCTAGTGGAGAATGCGATTGATGCAGATGCACAAAATATACATGTATTGGTGACTGATGCAGGTAAAACCAGCATTCAGGTGATTGATGATGGAAAAGGAATGTCCGAAACGGATGCCCGTCTTTCTTTTGAGCGACATGCCACTTCCAAGATACGTCAAGCGGCGGATCTGTTTGCTTTGCGTACAATGGGATTTCGCGGAGAGGCATTGGCTTCTATCGCTGCTGTGGCACAGGTAGAGTTAAAGACACGTCCGGAATCGGAAGAGCTGGGCACGAAACTGGTGATTGCAGGCTCTCAAGTGGAAAGTCAGGAGGCTGTGTCCTGTTCTAAAGGAAGTAACTTCTCTGTAAAGAACCTATTCTTTAATGTACCTGCCCGTCGTAAATTTCTAAAGGCTAATTCAACGGAATTGAGTAACATCCTTGCCGAATTTGAACGGATCGCTTTGGTGCATCCGGAGGTTGCTTTTTCGCTTTATAGTAATGATTCGGAGTTATTTAATCTTCCGGTATCACAATTACGTCAACGTATCCTTGCTATTTTCGGTAAGAAGCTCAATCAGCAGTTACTCAATATAGAGGTCAATACTACCATGGTGAAAATCTCCGGATATGTAGCCAAGCCGGAGACAGCCCGTAAGAAAGGGGCACATCAGTATTTCTTTGTCAACGGGCGTTATATGCGTCATCCTTATTTTCATAAGGCAGTCATGGAGGCTTATGAACAGTTGATTCCCACTGGTGAACAGATTTCCTACTTTATCTATTTCAATGTAGATCCGGCTAATATTGACGTGAATATCCATCCGACAAAGACTGAAATCAAGTTTGAAAATGAACAGGCTATCTGGCAGATACTTTCAGCATCCGTGAAGGAGTCGTTGGGTAAATTCAGTGCGATCCCTTCTATTGATTTTGATACGGAAGACATGCCTGACATTCCGGCATTTGAGGAGAAAATGTCTTCCGAGCCTCCGAAGATACATTATAATACAGATTATAATCCGTTTAAAGTTTCTGCCGGTGGCGGTGGTGGCGGATCGTACAGCCGTTCGAAAGTGGAATGGGAAGATTTGTACGGAGGGCTGACGAAAGCCAGTAAGATGAATAACCCGCAACCGGAACCAGAAATGGATTGGGAAGACTCTTCTATTGGCGGCCAACCCACTTTCGTTGAAGAAAAGATGGAGACGGTCACCTCTGCCGCTTCTTCTACTTTGTATGCCAGTGAACCGGTGATAGAGAAAGGAAATCAGCATTTGCAGTTTAAAGGGCGGTTTATCCTGACTTCAGTTAAATCCGGTTTGATGCTAATCGATCAGCACCGGGCACACATACGGGTGCTTTTTGATCGTTATATGGTACAGATCCAACAGAAACAGGGGGTATCACAAGGCGTCCTGTTCCCGGAAATCTTACAGTTGCCGGCTTCGGAAGCTGCTGTACTGCAAAGTATTATGGATGATTTGTCTGCAGTCGGTTTCGATTTGAGTAATCTGGGAGGCGGTAGCTATGCCATTAATGGTATTCCTTCGGGGATTGAAGGTCTGAATCCGGTGGAACTGGTGCGTAATATGCTGCATACGGCGATGGAAAAAGGAAGTGACGTCAAGGAAGAAATCCAAAGTATTCTGGCATTAACATTGGCTCGCGCGGCGGCTATTGTTTACGGACAGGTGTTGAGTAATGAAGAAATGGTAAGCCTTGTAGACAACCTTTTTGCCTGTCCCTCACCGAATTACACCCCTGATGGGAAAACTGTTTTGACAACAATCAAGGAGGAAGACATCGAAAGATTATTCAAATAAAACAAATAATTTCATCTTTTTCTAAAACCTTTTAGTTCGGTTCGTGTTATTTAAATAGTTCAACAAAGAAAAAGATTTAAATAACCACTTAACTATTAGGTATATGAAAAAGATTCTGATGTTGCTGGCATTTGCCGGCGTTGCGTCTGTCGCTTCTGCGCAGCAGACAATGACTGTAACTGAATACGAAGTGATTCAGGTACAAGATAAATATCAAGTAATAACTAATCCTTTCTGGAGTAACTGGTTCTTCTCTGTAGGAGGCGGCGCCCAGGTGCTATATGGAAACAATGACCATATCGGCAAATTCAGAGACCGTGTTGCTCCTACATTTAACGTGTCTGTCGGCAAATGGGTAACTCCGGGATTCGGATTGCGTTTGCAATACAGCGGATTGCAGGCAAAAGGATTCACTACCAGCGAAACTGCTAATTATGTAGTGGGTGGTCCGAGAGAAGACGGTTCTTACAAACAAAGATGGGACTACATGAACTTGCATGGTGATTTGATGATTAACCTGAACGCACTTTTCGGTGGATACAATCCGAATCGCGTATATGAAATTATCCCTTATATAGGTGCCGGTTGGGCTCATGCTTATTCTCGTCCTCACACTAACTCCGCTACTTTCAATGCAGGTATTATCAACCGCTTCCGTTTGTCGAATGCTGTTGACTTGAATCTGGAGTTGAGCGCAACAGGTCTGGAAGGCAAGTTTGACGGAGAACATGGAGGTAGACCCGATTATGATGGTATCTTAGGTGCTACCCTCGGTGTGACTTATTACTTCCCTACCCGCGGATTCCAACGTCCTACTCCACAGATTATCTCTGAACTTGAATTGAATCAGATGCGTAATCAGATGAATGCAATGGCAGCAGCTAATATGCAATTGCAACAACAGTTGGCAAATGCACAACAACCAGTAGAAGTAGAAGATACTGAAGAAGTTGTTATCACAGATACTAACATTGCTCCGCGTACCGTATTCTTCAAGATCGGTTCTGATAAATTATCTCCGCAAGAAGAAATGAACTTGTCATATCTTGCCAGCAAGATAAAAGAATCTCCGAATGCTACATACACAATCAACGGATATGCTGACTCTGCAACCGGTACTCCTGCTTTCAATCAGAAGTTAAGTTTGGAACGTGCACAGGTTGTTAAAGACTTGTTAGTTAAGAAGTATGGCATCTCTGCCGATAGACTGAAAGTTGCAGCCGGTGGTGGTGTTGACAAATTCGGTCAACCGATTCTGAACCGTGTAGTATTGGTAGAATCTGCACAGTAATAAAAAGTAAAAAAGCGATTTCAGCATTCAGCGATTCTCTGTAATCGCTTGCTGGAAAGAGATAGCGGCTGAAAGCGAACCCTGAAAAGAGGGGTTCATGCTTTCAGCCGCCTTTTTTATATCTGTTCTTTGGGGGTATCTCCTCTGATATTTTGTTTTAGTTTATTTGACAGGCTGATAATCTCTGGACTTTCCATAAAATCCTGGGGCCGGCACATAAGTAGGTTGACTGGGAATGCCGATATTCTGCGGCTTGCCTTCCTGACGGAGTCGGCGAATATGAATCATGGCTGTGGAACGTACCATCCCCGTGATGCCTTGAAAGTCGGAACGTTGCATAATCTGATGATCGCTGAAATACTCTTTTAGCCGCATGTCTATCTCTATTTCCGATAATTTGGCAGAGTGCTTGACCCGCTTCATTTGCTTTATTTTTATATATCCGACAGATTGTTTCAGCTTCTTGTCCGAACGAAACTGTATCGCTTTTAATTTTACTTTTGAATTTCTGCGGGGAGTATCTGCAGAGATCTGTTCAATCGGATTTTTAACCTGTTTAATCGGATTTGTAATCCGATTGCTTTGAGCATCAGGATTTTCAATCCGAACTATATATTAAAGTATAGGTGTATTGCGGATTATAAATCCTGATACTCGGAGAACGGCGGATTGCAAATCCGCCGGGACGCATAATGTTTGGTAACTAGCTAACCTTCCGCTGTTATTTTTTCTAAGTATATGTCCTTCTTTAGCTAAATATCGGCAATGAGACTTTCAAATTAGGATATTTGTCACCCAATTGTTTCAAGAAGTCATTGCCAATGATAATATCCTGTATTGTTTCTTGTGGATCTGTCGGAATCTCCGGGATATTTGTAAATATCAGACAGGAGTAGATAATGAGTTCAACAGGTTTCTCGTCGGTTTGCAATGAAAGTTTGTATGCTTTCACGTTGTTTCCTCTGGCTTGTGCCTGTGCTTGTACTTGTCCCTCCATAGGAATTGCGATGAGACGGGAGTTTTCAAGACGCGCCTGATTGAATACAAAATGATTGTCGATTTCTCCATCTGTGTCTGTATCGAATAGGTGCAGATTGTCTCCGCTTAATACCAGATATTTGGGAGTTTGTACGGTATTGAAACGTACAGTTCCTAAGGTGGCCATTCCTTTCAGCTTATCTTTCATTCCGTCTTTGAGTGCGGATGCTACACCATACTCATTGCTGGCATAGTTGAAAGCGTCAATTTTTTCTTCTCCCATAGCTTCTTTCAGGAAAGATAAATCAGAGTTTAAGCAGAGTTTTTTATACTGTTCTGCATTTGCAAATTCAGCTTTGAAATCGGTGTTGTTCACTACTTGTGCCTGTTTCGAGTTTTTGTTTTTCATGTAAAACCAGTATCCTAGATATAGAACAATGAAAATGACCGGAATAAAGGTGTAAATAGACATAGTTTGTACTTTTTAATGTTATTAATAATGGTTTGTTTTATACTTCCACGGGTTTCACTTCTTTCTTTTTTCCAGGAATACATCCCCAAATGATAAGGGCAATTATAAGAAGTCCGACAGCTTTACCGCCATAACGGGAATAGAAACCGATCTTGTTCAACTTCTCTCCATCCAAATTATTTTCTTTTAGGATGGTAGCCAGTTGTTCTTCCGTCAGTTCATAGTAAGTGTCTTCCTTTTCGCAATAGCCGACCAGGCGAGGCTCTTTCTCTATGTATAGAGGGAGAAGGTAAGCGATGTTGAACTCCTGATGGAAAGTTGCCAGATCAATGTAGTTTCCATCGTCTGTTTGGTACTCTTCGGTATCAGGCAAATCTGCTACTTTGGTTAATACTTCGCGGTCGCCGAAAGGGATTTTTAAACCACGTGCGGATACTGTTTGGCAAGATAAGAAAAGAATGCCGCCAAGTGCAAATAGAAATTTAAGATGCTTCATGCTTCTTGTGTTTAAGTGAATAATTTGTGTGATTTTTATTGATATTGTGGCAAAGATAGGAAAAAGAAGAATAAAAGCCGTATAATTGTTTGGAATTTGTAAGCTCTATTCTTTTTTATAAAAAGAGGAGATTTTTTTCCTGATTTAGAGGATTTGTATCCTGATTTATGTAATTGATGTAAAATTGCATTATTGGGATAATCCAAATAATTTAATAACAATTGATTGGAGCTATTAATAATTATCTATATTTGTGATATAGAACTCAAATCTGGAATATTATGGACGACTTTAATACCGTATATGCACTACTTGTTTTAGTTATGTTATTTATTTTATTGAGTAGGTTGGACAATCGCTTCGGAAAGATAGAGAAAGAGTTGAATGAGATAAAGAAACGGATGGAAGATTATCTCAAGGTTCAGCAAAATTCTGTTGCTGAAGCCTCCAAGCCGAAAGAGGAAATATCAGAAAAAGAAACAAAAGATATTCCTGTGATGCCTCAAGCGGCAGAGCATGTTACGGTAGTAAAGACCGGACAACGAGAAGAGGCTGTTCAGGAAAAACACGAACCGGTTGTTGAAGCAGTTGTCCGTGAGACATTGGAAAAGACGCCTGAAAAGACGCTTGAAACAAGAATGGAGGAAGTTTGTGTAGAGGCTGTTCGGAAGGAATCCGCTAAATCTTCGACTGTGCCAGTTGTATTGGTTACTCCGGCTACTCCGGTTGTTCCGGTTGCCCCGACTGTTCCGAAACAAAAGAAACAGGTGAACTATGAAAAATTCATCGGTGAGAATCTTTTCGGGAAGATTGGTATCCTTATATTTGTAATCGGTGTAGGTTTCTTTGTAAAGTATGCCATTGATAAAAACTGGATTAATGAAACCTTCCGTACCGTGCTTGGTTTCTTGACGGGAGCTGTATTGCTGGCTGTTGCCGAACGGTTGCAAAAGAAATACCGAACCTTCAGTTCGCTGCTTGCGGGTGGTGCTTTCGCTGTGTTCTATCTTACAGTTGCCATTGCTTTCCATTATTATCATATTTTCTCGCAGACTATGGCCTTTATCATTCTGATTGGTGTCACAGTGTTTATGTCTATTCTGTCTGTGGTATATAATCGGCGTGAGTTGGCTATCATTTCTCTTGTAGGAGGATTCCTTGCGCCATTCATAGTGAGTAGCGGGGAAGGAAGTTATTTGGTACTGTTCACTTACGTGAGCATATTAAACCTGGGTATGTTCGGACTTTCCATTTATAAAAAGTGGAGTGAACTTCCAATGATTTCATTTGTCTTTACTTGCCTGATAATGGGAATCTTTCTTTTGTTTAACTATACCTCTAGTTCTACGGTTATTTCGAGCCATCTGTTTTGGTTTGCTACTCTGTTCTATTTTATCTTTCTACTTCCGGTGTTCTCTATCCTTCGTGGAGAGAATATGCGGACGATGAGCCGGGGATTAGTATTCGTCATTATAACGAATAATTTTATCTATTTGCTTTCAGGAGCCTTATTCTTGCAGAATATGGGATTGTCTTTCAAAGCAAGCGGCTTGTTGAGCCTGTTTATCGCTCTTGTTAATTTAGGACTGGTTCTTTGGTTGTGGAAGAATAGGAAGGAATATAAATTCCTCGTGCATACCACGTTGGGGCTTGTGCTGACATTTGTCTCCATTACAGTTCCGATTCAACTGGACGGAAACTATATAACCTTGCTTTGGGCATCGGAAATGGTATTGCTGTTGTGGCTCTATGTTAAGTCGAAAATTAGAGTATATGAGTATGCGGCTAAAGTTCTGGTAGGACTCACTTTCGTTTCTTACTTGATGGATGTGTATAGTGTGATGTTTGAATATCATTCCTTAGATACAATTTTTCTGAATAGTTCATTTGCCACCTCTTTGTTTGTGGGATTAGCGACAGGAGCATTTGCTTTATTAATGGAATATTATCATTCCTTCTTCTCTACGGCACGCCGGTTGAAATACAGCTTCTGGAATCCTTTTATGCTTATCGTCTTCGTAATCATACTTTATTATACATTTATGATGGAATTCAATTTGTATTTTGAAGGGGCGACGAGAAGCGGAGCTATGTTCTTGTTTACAGCCATATCCATTTCGAGTGTTTGCTATGCTTTCAGAAAACGATTCCCGATAACGAAACATCTCACTTCTTATATCTTGACTATCGGGGCAAACGTACTTGTATATATTATAAATATATGGGGCGACCAGAGAATATGGACTTCCCCTCCTGTTGTACTACCATGGCTGACAGCTGTGTTCGTAATAGCGAATTTGTATTATGTAGCACGTATGTACTATACATCAATCGGCATAAAATCCCGTTTCACCGTATATCTGAATATTCTTGCCACGCTCCTTTGGCTGACAATGGTACGCTCTTTCCTTTGGCAAGTAGGAGTGGACGATTTCAGTGCCGGGCTGTCACTCTCATTAAGCATTGCCGGGTTCGTCCAAATGGGGTTGGGCATGCGCCTGCATCAGAAACTACTCCGCATGGTGAGCCTTGCGACTTTCGGATTAGTCCTGCTCAAACTCGTCTTTGATGATTTATGGGCTATGCCGACCATTGGCAAGATTATTGTATTTATCATTCTGGGATTGATATTGCTGATACTTTCATTCCTTTATCAGAAATTAAAGGATGTGTTGTTCAAGAATGACGAGGAAGAAACAAACTGAATCTTTGAAAAATATCCGATAAGAAAGGCTGCCTGTTCTACAAAAGAAGGGCAGCCTTTACCTTATAATTATGTTTATTCCCAGACGAAATCTTTTACTCTTGCGAGAAACGTTTCACCTGCTCTTCGATTAATTCCTTATCATCAAAATAATTAATCTTCATCGCCTTCTTCACGTCAGCCAAAGTCTCGGCAGCCGCAGCCCTTGCCACTTCGCAGCCTTGCTGAAGCATCTCGTAGATAGCAGGGATATCCTTGCTGAACTCCTTGCGACGATTGCGAATCGGTTCCAAAGTCTCCTGCATGATGGAATTTAGGAAACGTTTTACTTTCACGTCACCCAATCCGCCGCGTTGATAATGCGCTTTCAGTTCTGCCAGATTCGGATAATCCGGTAAATAACGTTCGAAATGTTCGGGGAGGCAGAAAGCATCTAGGTAAGTAAATACCGTATTACCTTCAATTTTTCCCGGATCTTGTACGCGGAGATGCCCCGGGTCGGTATACATACTCATGATTTTCTTTTGGATTTCTTCCGGTTCTTCCGAAAGGTAGATGCAGTTTCCGAGCGATTTACTCATTTTAGCTTTACCGTCAGTTCCCGGAAGACGCAGACAAGCTGCATTGTCCGGCAACAGGATTTCCGGTTCTACCAATGTTTCACCATATATATAGTTGAAACGGCGAACGATTTCGCGAGCCTGTTCGAGCATCGGTTCCTGGTCTTCACCCACAGGGACAGTCGTTGCGCGGAATGCTGTAATGTCTGCTGCCTGGCTGATGGGATAAGTGAAGAAACCTACGGGAATACTTGCTTCAAAGTTACGCATCTGGATTTCCGATTTCACAGTCGGGTTACGTTGCAGGCGGGATACGCTGACAAGGTCCATATAATAGAAACTAAGTTCGCATAGTTCCGGTATTTGCGACTGGATGAAAATCGTAGCTTTAGTCGGATCAATACCACAAGCCAGATAATCAAGAGCAACTTCGATTACATTCTGACGCACCTTTTCCGGATTGTCTATATTGTCTGTCAATGCCTGTGAATCGGCAATGAAGATAAACATCTTACTATAATCACCTGCGTTTTGCAGGTCAACTCTGCGTTTCAACGAACCTACATAGTGACCGATATGAAGTCTTCCGGTAGGACGGTCGCCCGTCAATATGATTTTTTCTTTTCCCATATTTATTACCTTATTATATAATGGCGACAAAGATAAGGATAAAAACTGAAAGAAACATCAAAATACAGTTACTTCATGATTTGTGCCTGCTTAAGATAAGAATGTAATCATTAAAAGCCAATGGAAAAACGACTGTTTCATTAACGCGGTAAATTATTTCAGTAAAAAAGTGAACATATCTTTTTGTCATGTGCAAAATATGTCGTTACTTTGCACAAATTTTGAAGTCAACAATGAATCAACAGGAAATTAGAAGCAAGTATTATTTACATTCGGATGTTTTTCATCCCGAAACGAAAGTCTTCTTCTCTTATTTCCAAAAACAATATTTTAGTTCTTTGGTAATGCGTTAATCCTTTTTTGAGGGTAACGCATTTTTTTTATGAACGAACTTAGAAATAACAACTTATTATAACAACAAAAGAAATGGAAAAGGAAATCAAGAAAGTTCTCGTTTTGGGTTCTGGAGCACTCAAAATCGGACAAGCCGGAGAGTTCGACTACTCAGGCTCACAAGCACTGAAAGCTTTGAAAGAAGAAGGTATCAGCTCAGTATTGGTAAACCCGAACATCGCAACCATTCAGACTTCTGAAGGTATTGCCGATAAAGTGTATTTCCTTCCCGTGAATACTTATTTCGTAGAAGAAATTATCAAGAAAGAACGTCCCGATGGTATCCTTTTAGCATTCGGCGGACAGACTGCATTGAACTGTGGTGCTGAACTTTACACACAAGGTGTTCTTGATAAGTATGGAGTAAAGGTACTTGGAACTTCGGTAGAAGCTATCATGTATACAGAAGACCGTGACCTGTTTGTGAAGAAGCTGGACGAGATAGAAATGAAGACTCCGGTCAGCCAGGCAGTAGAAAACATGGAAGATGCCATTGCTGCTGCACGCAGAATTGGTTATCCTGTCATGGTGCGTTCTGCTTATGCACTGGGTGGTCTTGGTAGCGGTATCTGTGCCAATGAGGAAGAATTCCTGAAATTGGCAGAGAGCTCATTTGCTTTCTCCAAACAAATTCTGGTAGAAGAGTCTTTGAAAGGCTGGAAAGAAATCGAATTTGAAGTGATCCGTGACGCTAACGACCATTGCTTCACAGTAGCCAGCATGGAAAACTTCGATCCGCTGGGTATTCATACCGGCGAATCAATTGTAGTAGCTCCCACCTGCTCACTGGATGATAAAGAACTGGCTTTGTTGAAAGAACTTTCTACCAAATGTATCCGTCACCTCGGTATCGTGGGTGAATGTAACATTCAGTATGCTTTCAACTCTGAAACGGATGACTACCGTGTGATTGAAGTAAATGCCCGTTTGAGCCGTTCTTCTGCATTGGCTTCTAAGGCTACCGGTTATCCGTTGGCATTCGTAGCTGCTAAAGTGGCACTTGGTTACACACTCGACCAGATTGGTGAGATGGGAACTCCGAACTCTGCATACGTAGCTCCGCAACTTGACTACTATATCTGTAAAATCCCTCGTTGGGACTTGACGAAGTTTGCCGGTGTATCCCGTGAAATCGGTTCAAGCATGAAATCGGTAGGTGAAATCATGTCTATCGGTCGCTCTTTCGAAGAAATCATCCAGAAAGGCCTTCGTATGATCGGTCAGGGAATGCACGGTTTCGTAGGTAATGACGAACTGCACTTTGATGATCTTGATAAAGAGCTTTCTCGCCCGACTGACTTGCGTGTTTTCGCCATTGCACAAGCAATGGAAGAAGGGTATACCATCGAACGTATCCACGACCTGACAAAGATCGACCCATGGTTCCTTGGCAAACTGAAAAATATCGTAGACTACAAAGCGAAACTGTCTACCTATAATAAGGTGGAAGATATACCTGCCGATGTAATGCGTGAAGCTAAAGTGTTAGGTTTCTCTGACTTCCAGATTGCCCGTTTCGTACTGAATCCAACCGGAAACATGGAGAAAGAAAACCTGGCAGTGCGTGCTCATCGTAAGTCTATGGGTATCCTCCCGGCTGTAAAACGTATTAATACAGTTGCTTCCGAACATCCGGAACTAACTAACTATCTGTATATGACTTATGCAGTGGAAGGTTATGATGTAAACTATTATAAGAATGAAAAATCAGTAGTCGTACTAGGTTCGGGTGCTTACCGTATCGGTAGCTCTGTAGAATTTGACTGGTGCTCGGTGAATGCAGTTCAGACTGCCCGCAAACTGGGTTACAAGTCTATCATGATTAACTACAACCCTGAAACGGTTTCTACTGACTATGATATGTGCGACCGTCTCTACTTTGACGAACTTTCGTTCGAACGTGTACTTGACGTAATCGATCTCGAACAACCTCGTGGTGTGATCGTTTCGGTAGGCGGACAAATCCCGAACAACCTGGCTATGAAACTTTATCGTCAGTCGGTTCCTGTATTGGGTACTTCTCCGATTTCTATCGACCGTGCTGAAAACCGTAACAAGTTCTCTGCTATGCTCGACCAACTGGGTATCGACCAACCGGCTTGGATGGAACTGACCAGTCTTGAAGAAGTGAAGGGATTTGTAGAAAAAGTAGGCTACCCGGTATTGGTTCGTCCTTCTTACGTCCTTTCAGGAGCAGCAATGAATGTTTGCTATGACGATGAAGAATTGGAAAACTTCCTGAAGATGGCTGCCGAAGTTTCTAAAGAATATCCGGTTGTTGTTTCCCAGTTCCTTGAAAATACGAAAGAGATTGAATTTGATGCCGTTGCGCAGAATGGTGAAGTGGTAGAATACGCAATCTCCGAACACGTAGAGTTTGCCGGTGTTCACTCCGGTGATGCTACTTTGGTATTCCCGGCACAGAAGATTTACTTTGCAACAGCTCGTCGCATCAAGAAGATCAGCCGTCAGATTGCTAAAGAACTCAATATCTCCGGTCCGTTCAATATCCAGTTCCTGGCTCGTAACAACGAAGTGAAAGTAATCGAATGTAACTTGCGTGCTTCTCGTAGCTTCCCGTTTGTTTCTAAAGTTCTGAAACGTAACTTTATCGAAACTGCTACCCGCATCATGCTGGATGCTCCATACTCACGTCCGGATAAGTCGGCATTTGATATCGACTGGATTGGTGTAAAAGCTTCTCAATTCTCTTTTTCTCGTCTGCACAAGGCTGACCCGGTATTGGGCGTAGACATGTCTTCTACTGGTGAAGTGGGATGTATCGGTGACGATTTCTCTGAAGCATTGCTGAATTCAATGATTGCTACCGGATTCAAGATTCCTGAAAAAGCAGTGATGTTCTCTTCCGGTGCAATGAAGTCGAAAGTAGATTTGCTGGATGCCAGCCGTATGCTGTTTGCTAAGGGCTATCAGATTTACGCAACTGCCGGAACTGCTGCCTTCTTGAACGCTCACGGTGTAGAAACGACTCCAGTTTACTGGCCGGATGAAAAGCCGGGTGCAGAGAATAACGTCATGAAGATGATTGCTGACCATAAGTTTGATTTGATCGTTAACATTCCGAAGAATCACAGCAAGCGTGAGTTGACGAACGGTTATCGTATCCGTCGCGGTGCAATCGATCATAACATTCCGTTGATTACCAATGCTCGTTTGGCAAGCGCCTTTATCGAAGCATTCTGCGAATTGAAACTGAATGATATTCAGATTAAGAGCTGGCAGGAATATAAATAAAAACAGCTTTAGCTGTCTATTAGATAAGGAGAACTCTCTCTTTGGCTTGTCCAAAGAGGGAGTTTCTTTTTTATTAGTAAATATAGCACATCAGAGTGTGTTCTATATAGGGAGTGTTTTGTTATTAATAAATGATTAAAGTTAATTATTGGTTGAAACTAAGTAGAATCTGTCTATCCATCAGCAAGAGAAGCGATTTATTTTTTATTTTTGTTTCTTGAAAAGATAAAATCAGATAAAACAATGTTAGTACTTCTATCTTGTGCCAAGACTATGAGTGAGACTTCAAAGGTGAAAGTACCTTTGAAGACAGTTCCACGATTTCAAAAAGAAGCTTCCGGGATTGCTTTGCAGATGTCACAGTTTTCGGTGGATGAACTGGAACGCCTGTTGCGTATAAATGCCAGGATGGCGGTGGAGAATTATAAGCGTTATCAGGCTTTTCATGCAGAAGACACATCGGAACTGCCCGCTTTGCTGGCTTATACCGGAATTGTATTCAAGCGACTGAATGCAAAAGATTTCTCGAAAGAAGAATTTGAATATGCGCAGGAACATCTGCGGTTGACTTCTTTTTGTTATGGGTTGTTGAGGCCTTTAGATGTCATTCGTTCCTACCGCTTGGAAGGAGACGTAGTGTTGCCGGAACCGGGTAATCAGACCATGTTCTCTTATTGGAAATCCCGTCTGACAGATGTCTTCATCGAAGATATAAAGAAAGCGGGAGGCATACTCTGCAATCTGGCCAGCGACGAGATGAAAAGTTTGTTCGATTGGAAACGTGTGGAGAGAGAAGTGCGTGTCGTTACTCCCGAATTTCAGGTGTGGAAGAACGGGAAATTAGCTTCGATAGTGATCTATATCAAGATGTCCCGTGGTGAAATGACGCGGTTCATTCTGAAGAACAGAATCGAAAATCCGGAGGGTTTGAAAAGCTTCTCCTGGGAAGGATTCGAATTTAACGAATCTCTTTCGGATGAAAAGAAGTTTGTATTTACTAACGGTAAAGAAATATAAAGTATGACGGAAGTAGAAAAGATGCGTAGTAGCCAGTTGGCTGATATGGCTGCGCCGGAATTGCAGGTGCGTTTTGAACATGCCAAGAAGCTGCTGGCGCGTATGCGGGGAATGAGCACTTATGATGCGGGGTATCGGGAATTATTGGAAGAACTGGTACCGGAGATTCCTGAAACTTCAATAATCTGCCCGCCTTTCCATTGCGATCATGGAGACGGAATCAAATTGGGTGAACATGTATTTGTGAATGCCAATTGCACTTTCCTGGATGGAGGATATATCACGATAGGCGCCCATACGCTGGTTGGACCTTGTGTGCAGATTTATACGCCGCATCATCCGATGGATTACCTGGAAAGAAGAGGCTCTAAGGAATATGCTTATCCGGTGACGATTGGCGAAGACTGCTGGATTGGTGGCGGTGCTATTATCTGTCCCGGCGTGACGATTGGCAATCGCTGTGTGATAGGGGCGGGGAGCGTTGTGACGAAAGATATTCCCGACGACAGTGTGGCAGTCGGGAATCCGGCACGTGTTGTTCGCAAACAGGTTGTTTAACGTTTGACCGGAAAAGTTATTTCCCGGATTTAAGCGTTCCTGCGTTACTATCTTTATTGGGAATTCGTTTTCCTGCAGATTCTATTTTAATTATTAATGATAGAAAAAGAGGCGCGGCTATCTTTATTTTGTTCTGTTTATTAGATGAACCGGAAGAAGTGAAAGTGGCAAGAAAAAAGTTTTTATTATTATTTGCTGATAATCAGAGTGTTTCTTTATTTGATAAAAACTTTCTTGAAAAATAATACATGAAATGTTTGCAGAATTCAAAAAATGCCGTACCTTTGCATCGCTTTTGAAACGGAAGTGTACGGGCGTTTAGCTCAGCTGGTTCAGAGCATCTGCCTTACAAGCAGAGGGTCGGCGGTTCGAATCCGTCAACGCCCACACAAAAAACGAAGTCTTACGAAGAAATTCGTGAGACTTTTTTTATTTCTTACCTCTTTTATACAAACTTTCTTTCTCCTTTTATCTTATAACTCAGGAAAAAGAGTTAATTTTGCAGTCTGATAATTATCTAAGAAAACGTATGGAACTTGATGTATTAACGGCCATATCTCCGATTGATGGTCGATATAGAGGCAAAACTAAAGCTTTGGCAGCTTATTTCTCTGAATTTGCACTGATTAAATACCGTGTACAGGTAGAGGTGGAGTATTTTATCACCTTGTGCGAACTTCCTTTGCCGCAATTGAAAGGAATCGATAGTAGCGTGTTTGAAACTTTACGGAATATCTACCGTAACTTCTCCGAAGCAGACGCACAACGCATTAAAGATATCGAAAGTGTAACTAACCACGATGTGAAAGCCGTAGAATACTTCCTGAAAGAAGAGTTTGACAAGATGGGCGGAATGGATGACTATAAAGAGTTTATCCACTTCGGACTGACTTCTCAGGATATTAACAATACGTCTGTTCCTCTTTCTATCAAAGAGGCATTGGAACAGGTTTATTACCCATTGATTGAAGAGCTGATTGCACAGTTGAAAACCTATGCGACAGAATGGGTTAACATTCCGATGCTTGCCAAAACTCACGGTCAGCCGGCTTCTCCTACCCGTCTGGGTAAAGAAGTGATGGTATTTGTTTACCGTCTCGAACGTCAGTTGGCTATGTTGAAAGCATGTCCGCTTACCGCTAAGTTTGGCGGTGCTACCGGAAACTACAATGCGCATCACGTGGCTTATCCTCAATATGACTGGAAACAATTCGGCAATCGGTTTGTTGCAGAAAAACTGGGACTGGAACGCGAAGAATATACAACGCAGATTTCGAACTATGATAACCTCTCTGCTGTTTTTGATGCTATGAAGCGTATCAATACCATCATGGTGGATATGAATCGTGACTTCTGGCAGTACATCTCTATGGAGTACTTCAAGCAGAAGATCAAAGCCGGAGAAGTGGGCTCGAGCGCTATGCCGCATAAAGTGAATCCGATTGACTTTGAAAATGCGGAAGGTAACTTGGGCATAGCAACGTCTATTCTGGAACATTTGGCTGTGAAGCTTCCTGTTTCCCGTTTGCAGCGTGACTTGACAGACTCAACGGTGTTGCGTAATGTCGGTGTACCTTTCGGGCACATCGTGATTGCCATCCAGAGTTCTTTGAAAGGATTGCGCAAACTGTTATTGAACGAACCGGCTATTTATCGTGATTTGGATAATTGTTGGAGTGTAGTGGCAGAAGCTATTCAGACCATCCTGCGCCGTGAGGCTTATCCGCATCCGTATGAAGCTTTGAAAGCGTTAACCCGCACCAACCAAGCTATTACAGAAAGTTCTATTAAAGAGTTTATCGAAGAATTGAATGTAAGCGAAGATATTAAAAAAGAGTTAAGAGCAATCACTCCCCATACATATACGGGGCTTTAATTGTTTACTTATATAATAAACGTGTTTTTTAAATAGGCCGTGAGGCCAAAGTCTAATTTTATTCGAATAAAAAAATGAGCACAGAAAACGAAGAATGGCGCGAAAATTCTTTCAATGAAGAGAATACAGGTGCCGGCCGTGATGGTAACAGGTCTTACAACAGAGAAGGTGGAGAACGTCCGTATCGCCCTTCTTACAACCGTGAAGGCGGGGATCGTCCGTATCGCCCGCGATTTAATGCCAACAATGAAGGAGGCGAACGCCCGCAGCGTTCGTACGGTGACCGCTCTTATGGCGACCGTCCCCAACGTCCTTCTTACAATCGTGAAGGTGGAGATCGTCCGTATCGTCCTCGCTTCAATAACAATAATGAAGGAGGTGAACGCCCGCAACGTCCTTACAACCGCGAAGGTGGTTCTTATGACCGTCCTCAACGTCCTTCTTACAACCGTGAAGGTGGTGACCGTCCTTACCGTCCCCGCTTCAATAGCGGCGAAGGTGGTGAGCGTCCGTCTTATGGCGACCGTCCTCAACGTCCTTCCTACAACCGTGAAGGTGGCGACCGCCCTTACCGTCCCCGCTTTAATAACGGCGAAGGTGGCGACCGTCCTCAACGTCCTTCTTACAACCGTGAAGGTGGTGACCGTCCGTATCGTCCCCGTTTCAATAACGGCGAAGGTGGCGGCTATCGCAGCAACAACGGCGGTGGAGGTTATCGTCCGAGATATAATAACGACCGTCAAGGAGGATATCGTCCTCGTCCGCGTACCGGCGATTATGATCCGAACGCTAAGTATAGCGTAAAGAAACAGATCGAGTACAAGGAACAGTTCGTTGATCCGAATGAACCGATTCGTCTGAATAAGTTCCTGGCTAACGCAGGTGTTTGCTCCCGTCGTGAGGCTGATGAATTTATCACAGCAGGTGTGGTTTCTGTAAACGGTGAAGTGGTAACGGAATTGGGTACGAAGATCAAACGTTCGGATGTGGTTAAGTTCCACGACGAACCGGTAAGCATTGAACGCAAGGTATATGTATTGCTGAATAAACCGAAAGATACCGTTACTACATCGGACGATCCGCAGGAACGCCGTACAGTAATGGATTTGGTGAAAGGCGCTTGCAACGAACGTATTTATCCGGTAGGACGTCTGGACCGTAACACGACTGGTGTACTGTTACTGACGAATGACGGTGATCTGGCTTCCAAGCTGACACACCCGAAATTCCTGAAGAAGAAAATTTATCATGTTCATCTGGACAAGAACCTGACTAAAGCAGATATGGAACAGATTGCAGCTGGTATCCAGTTGGAAGATGGCGAAATCCATGCAGATGCGATCAGCTATACAGATGATTTCAAGAAAGACCAGGTCGGTATCGAAATTCACTCCGGTAAGAACCGTATCGTTCGCCGTATTTTCGAATCACTGGGTTATAAAGTAGTAAAACTCGACCGTGTGTTCTTCGCCGGACTGACCAAAAAAGGTCTGCGTCGCGGAGACTGGCGTTACCTGTCGGAAGCAGAAGTAAACTACCTCCGCATGGGTTCGTTTGAGTAATAAGTCAATAAATAATAACTTGACAGAGGACGGGGAAAGAAAGCAGGAAAGAATTCATCCTGCATTTGAAACCTCGTCTTCTTGTATCTAAAAAGAAAAAGTTAAATGGAAAAGATTGGTAGAACAAAAATTGTTGACCTGTTGAAGCGCACAGACATTGGCGCTATGGTCAATGTGAAAGGATGGGTTCGCACCCGTAGAGGTAGCAAACAAGTAAACTTTATCGCACTGAATGACGGTTCTACAATAAATAATTTGCAGATCGTAGTAGATTTGGCTAATTTCGATGAAGAGATGCTGAAACTGATTACTACCGGCGCTTGTATCAGCGTGAACGGAGAAATGGTAGAATCAGTGGGTTCCGGACAGAAAGTGGAAGTACAGGCTCGTGAAATCGAAGTGCTGGGTACTTGCGATAATACATATCCATTACAGAAGAAAGGTCACTCTATGGAATTCTTGCGCGAGATTGCTCACTTGCGTCCGCGTACCAATACATTCGGTGCAGTGTTCCGCATCCGTCACAACATGGCGATTGCTATTCACAAGTTCTTCCATGAAAAGGGCTTCTTCTATTTCCATACGCCGATTATTACGGCTTCCGATTGTGAAGGTGCCGGACAGATGTTCCAGGTGACTACCATGAACCTGTATGACTTGAAGAAAGACGAGAGAGGTTCTATCTCATACGAAGATGATTTCTTCGGTAAGCAGGCAAGTCTGACTGTTTCCGGTCAGCTGGAAGGTGAGTTGGCAGCTACTGCTTTGGGATCTATCTACACATTCGGTCCTACGTTCCGTGCCGAAAACTCCAACACTCCCCGCCACTTGGCAGAGTTCTGGATGATTGAGCCGGAAGTGGCTTTCAACGACATTACAGACAACATGGACTTGGCAGAAGAGTTCATCAAATATTGTGTGAAATGGGCGTTGGATAACTGTGCGGATGATGTGAAGTTCCTGAACGATATGTTCGATAAAGGCTTGATTGAACGTCTGCAAGGTGTATTGAAAGATGATTTCGTACGTTTGCCTTATACAGACGGTATCAAGATTCTTGAAGAAGCTGTTGCAAAAGGACATAAGTTTGAATTCCCGGTTTACTGGGGCGTGGACTTGGCTTCCGAACACGAACGTTTCTTAGTGGAAGAACACTTCAAACGTCCGGTGATTCTGATTGATTATCCGAAGGAAATCAAGGCCTTCTATATGAAGCAGAACGAAGATGGTAAGACTGTACGTGCCATGGACGTTCTTTTCCCGAAAATTGGTGAAATTATCGGTGGTTCCGAACGTGAAGCCGACTATAACAAGCTGATGACCCGTATTGAAGAAATGCATATCCCGATGAAGGATATGTGGTGGTATCTGGATACCCGTAAGTTCGGTACTTGTCCTCACTCCGGTTTCGGATTAGGATTCGAACGTCTGTTATTGTTTGTAACAGGTATGGCGAATATCCGTGACGTGATACCGTTCCCGCGTACACCAAGAAATGCTGATTTCTAATATTTCGGTATATTTATGTAAAACTCGCATAATCTTTAGGTTATGCGAGTTTTTTTATGCTCTGAATTGCTGTATTCTCAAAATAAATCTTTATATTTGGAAATACGCATTCGAGAGTGTTAACTAAAATAATACAACAATGAAAAAGCTCTATTTTTTTACCATGCTTTCAATAATGTTGTTAGCGGTAACAGGTGCGACGGCCCAGAAGAAAACCAAATTCAAAGCGGCTGATTTGAAAGGTATTTGGCAGCTCTGCCATTATGTATCCGAGTCTCCCGATGTTCCGGGAGCGTTGAAACCCAGTAATACATTTAAAGTATTGGGTGATGACGGACAAATCGTTAACTTTACCATTATTCCCGGTGCGGATGCGATTATTACTGGATACGGTACTTATAAACAACTCACGGACGATTCTTATAAGGAAAGTATCGAGAAGAACATTCATCTCCCGATGCTGGACAATCAGGACAATATTTTGGAATTTGAGATTAAGGACAATGATTATCTCCATCTGAAATATTTTATCAAGAATGATTTGAATGGAAATGAGTTGAACACCTGGTATTATGAAACCTGGAAGAGGGTGGAGATGCCGGCTAAATTCCCGGAAGATATTGTGAGATAATTTCCAACGCACATGTGCAGGAAGGGGATAAAACCGATATATAGAGGGGTGGCAGATAGATATTACTATGTAAATATCCACCTGCCACTTATTCTTTTAGTATGTGAGGTATGAGCTATCGGGAAAAAGGGAGGCAGTCCTAAAACCCTGTGGGTATATTAAATTTCTGTTGCTTATTGAACGGTTATTTTATTTTTTGTTCTTATGCTCTTCTGTCTGTATTAAATTCTCATTTAACTAAAAAGCGGTGTGGTTTTGAACTAATTGTGCCGAAAATTACCAAAGCCCCAATTAAGTTTAGTTTTTCTCATTCACATCCTTCACGGATGGTAACCATCTGTTTGATAGGTGTTTTCTGTGAACAAATAAAGAAAAGTCTTATCTTCACGCTCTTCACGCCTTCACAATCCCCACAGTTTACACTTTCACAGTCCGCAACCTTCGCATCGACATTGTCAATCTTAGCAAATTGAACAGCTTGCATCTAAGAAGCCGACTAGAGTTGTCCATCTAGTCGACTATTGTTGTCTAATCAGCCGACTATAGTCAGCCAGGCAGACAACTATAGTCGGCGATTAATAAATAGAAATAAAGTATACGAGAAGGCGGTAGTTTATCAGTAATAAGAAGGCTGATTCTTAATATTGGTAATGAATAAAAGATATTCATTACCGTGCAGACATGAATAAATTATTGTGATATAGGATGCCCTGAAGCACATTATCCAGACTTCCAAACTGTCTCCCCCGATTTTTTAGACTGATCCAACAATTGTTGCTTCAACCACTCCAGCAGTTCGTTCGGAAGCTGTGAGGTGTCGATGCCTTTCTCTTTGACAGGGATTACAATGCAAGGTATATTCTCGTCCGTGGATTTCAGTTTCTGCAGATAGACTTCTTCAATGAAGTTGTATTGAAGAACTTCAGAGATGAGTAGAAGACGTTCCATATCTATGTTTTTACTGTTGAAAATATGGTAGAGAGAAGTCCGTGCGCAATGAATTTGCCGGGCGAACTCTGCATAACTGATACCGCGTTCATCTACTTTCTGCTGTATGAGTTTTTCAATATAGATGTCTTTAAATTTAGATTCCACAGTTTGTGTGCTTGTAATGTGCCTGCACCTGTTCCCCTGTGGCAGCGGGCTTTCCATTGTTAAAAAAGCAAGCATTTAATGTCTGAGATTGATAATGCCATCAAGGAATGCGACCTGATGATAGACCGCATCATAGAAAGTGATGCCGAACTTAAGGAGAACTATGCTATCATCACTTCGATAAAAGGCGTTGCACGTCAAAACGGAGCCTGTTTGCTTATCTTCACCAACAACTTCAGACGTTTTGACCTGGACGCACGCAAAATAGCCTGTTATTATGGTGTTGCCCCGTTTGGAAAAGATTCAGGCACAAGTATCCACTCTCCGGCTAAAACAAGCCATTTCGCCAACAAGCTCATAAAATCCTTGCTGGGACAGGCTGCTCATTGTGCAAAAAAATTCAATCCAGAGATAAGAGAGTATTATAACCGACTAATTGGGCGTGGTAAAAAGCCACAAGTGGCTTTAAACAATGTCAAGAACAAACTCATCAGGATTATTGTGGCTCTTGTGCGAAAGAAGGTCTATTACGACCCAAAAACATACATGTTTTACAATGCTAAATTTACCGATGTTAAGCAAATGTTAAACTCATAAAATGACTTGGATAGAAACATAGAATACGTGGTATCGCCAAACACCAGACTGATAAATGAACTGAATAAACACCCCACGCTGATAGTATATATGTGTGCACCCTTTTGCAAGGGTGCACACACATACAACAACAGAAGCATCATACTGTTCCATCCTTTATCAGTCGAAATTTTGGCGATTTTCGTTTTTTAGGATGAAGCTGATAAGGCTTTCTTTTCTTATTTATAATAATGTATGCCTGTCCGGGAAGTTTGTCGCTTTTCCGTTCAGACTCTGCAAATATATAAAAGAAAACTGAACAGCATGATATAAAAGGGCGTTTATTCGTGCAAAAGGTATTAATTCTATCTTTACACTTGCCTCTAGGGAGAGGCTGTCTTTGGGTAGATGACAATAGTTCACCACAGAGGACGCGGAGGACACAGAGGTGAATTTTGCTCATGCGGGTACAGAAATGAATGAGAGTTTTTTTATCTTCCATAAACCTGAAAAATATAAAAACATTTGCCATCTGCAACATAAGCGTCTCCGCGATTTTCCCTCTGAAAGAGATACAAAGTAATCCGAAACTCAATGGAATGATATAATGACGGGTATTAGTAAGTCCCTCAATAGAATAGGCGACTGGAAAAATATACAAAAATAGTTTGCCAATTCAAAGAAAAGCCGTACTTTTGCAAGCCGATTATTATCACAAAATGATAAGAGATTAATTCATAGCAAGTTAGTATTCCTTTGTCCGGGGAAGACTAATGAGTGGTGAAGAAATTTTTAGTAGTAACATTTAAAAAACAAAATTAGAGTGGATACTTTAAGTTACAAGACCATTTCTGCAAACAAAGCGACTGTAACCAAAGAATGGGTTATCGTTGACGCTACAGACCAAACATTAGGCCGTCTGGGAGCAAAAGTTGCAAAATTGCTGAGAGGAAAGTACAAACCAAACTTTACTCCTCACGTAGACTGCGGTGATAACGTTATCATCATCAATGCAGACAAAGTAAAACTGACTGGTAACAAATGGAATGACAGAGTTTATTTGTCATATACAGGTTATCCTGGTGGTCAGAGAGAAATGACTCCTGCCCGTTTGATCACAAAACCGAACGGTGAAGAGAGATTACTGAAAAAAGTAGTGAAGGGCATGCTTCCTAAGAATATCCTGGGAGCTAAATTGCTGAATAACTTGTATGTTTACGCTGGTAGCGAACACAAACAGGCTGCTCAGAACCCGAAAAAGATTGATATTAATTCATATAAATAAGATATAATGGAAGTAGTAAATGCATTAGGCAGACGTAAACGTGCTATTGCACGCATATTCGTAAGCGAAGGTACAGGAAAGATTACTATTAACAAGAGAGACCTTGCAGAGTACTTTCCATCAACTATTCTTCAGTATGTTGTAAAACAACCATTGAACAAGCTGGGTGCTGCTGAGAAGTATGACATCAAGGTGAACTTGTGTGGTGGTGGTTTCACGGGTCAGTCTCAGGCATTGCGTTTGGCAATCGCTCGTGCACTGGTTAAGATGAACGCTGAAGATAAAGCTGCTCTTCGTGCAGAAGGCTTCATGACTCGTGACCCTCGTTCTGTTGAACGTAAGAAACCGGGACAGCCGAAAGCTCGTAGAAGATTCCAGTTCAGCAAGCGTTAATGTGCTGCCTGATAGAGGAATATGTTTAGTATCTAAACTACTGGGACTCTGCTCATAGACTACCCAGCGGTTGGTTTAGAAAAAACAAAAAAGAAAGTAAACGATTTAAAGAAAAAACAAGATGTCAAGAACAAATTTTGATACATTATTGGAGGCTGGTTGCCACTTCGGACACCTTAAGAGAAAGTGGAACCCTGCAATGGCTCCTTATATTTTCATGGAACGTAATGGTATTCATATCATTGACCTCCACAAAACAGTTGCAAAAGTAGACGAAGCTGCTGAAGCTTTGAAACAGATTGCCAAATCTGGCAAGAAAGTTCTTTTTGTTGCTACTAAAAAACAAGCTAAACAAGTTGTAGCTGAGAAAGCTCAATCTGTTAATATGCCTTATGTAATCGAACGCTGGCCGGGTGGTATGTTGACTAATTTCCCGACTATCCGTAAGGCTGTGAAGAAAATGGCTACTATCGATAAATTGACTAACGATGGTACTTACTCTAACCTTTCTAAGAGAGAAGTTCTTCAGATTTCTCGTCAACGTGCAAAATTAGACAAGACTTTGGGATCTATCGCTGACCTGACTCGTCTGCCGTCTGCATTGTTCGTTATCGACGTAATGAAAGAAAACATCGCAGTTCGCGAAGCTAACCGTCTGGGTATCCCTGTATTTGGTATCGTTGATACTAACTCTGATCCTTCAAACGTAGATTTCGTAATTCCTGCTAACGATGACGCTACTAAATCAGTAGAAGTTATCTTGGATGCTTGCTGCGCTGCAATGATCGAAGGTTTGGAAGAAAGAAAAGCTGAAAAGATCGATATGGAAGCTGCTGGTGAAGCTCCTGCTAACAAAGGCAAGAAGAAATCAGTGAAAGCTAGACTCGACAAGTCTGACGAAGAAGCTATCAACGCAGCTAAAGCTGCTGCTTTCATCAAGGAAGACGAAGAGGCTTAATATATAAAATGTGCCAATTTGCTAATGTGCAAGAGTATATTTATACGCTTGTATCTTGATTGGCAGATTGGCACATTTTTTTGTTTCGAAAATTATTATTCATTTAAATAAAGGAAATTATTATGGCTGTAAGTATGGCTGATATTACCAAGCTGCGCAAAATGACCGGAGCTGGTATGATGGATTGCAAAAACGCGTTGACTGAAGCTGAAGGCGATTTCGACAAGGCAATGGAAATTATCCGTAAGAAAGGACAAGCTGTTGCTGCTAAGCGTTCAGAACGTGAAGCTTCTGAAGGTTGCGTTTTGGCTAAAACTACCGGTGACCGTGCTGTTATCGTTGCTTTGAAGTGTGAAACTGACTTTGTGGCTCAGAATGCTGATTTCGTGAAACTGACTCAGGATATTCTTGATCTTGCTGTGGCTAATAAATGCGCTACTTTGGACGAAGTAAAAGCATTGCCGATGGGTAACGGTACTGTACAGGATGCAGTGACTGACCGTAGCGGTATCACAGGTGAGAAAATGGAACTGGATGGTTACATGACTGTAGAAGGTGTATGCACTGCTGTTTACAATCACATGAACAGAAATGGTCTTTGCGCGATTGTTGCTTTCAACAAGGAAGTGAACGAGCAGTTGGCTAAGCAAATAGCTATGCAGATTGCTGCCATGAACCCGATTGCTATTGATGAAGATGGCGTTTCTGAAGAAGTAAAACAGAAAGAAATCGAAGTTGCTATTGAGAAGACAAAAGCAGAACAGGTACAGAAAGCTGTAGAGGCTGCTCTGAAGAAAGCTAACATCAACCCGGCTCATGTGGACAGCGAAGAACACATGGATAGCAACATGGCTAAAGGATGGATTACAGCTGAAGATGTAGCTAAAGCAAAAGAAATTATTGCTACTGTTTCTGCAGAGAAGGCTGCACACCTGCCTGAACAAATGATTCAGAACATCGCGAAAGGTCGTCTGGGCAAGTTCTTGAAAGAAGTTTGCTTATTGAACCAGGAAGATATCATGGACGGTAAGAAAACTGTAAGAGAAGTGTTGGCTGCTGCTGACCCTGAACTGAAGATTGTTGATTTCAAGCGTTTCACTTTGAAAGCTGAATAATCAATCAGATTCAAATTCTATGATGTGTCCTTAAAAACGGAACACGTTAACTTAATAGAGGTATTCATTAAGACTCTCTATTTGAAGATACAAGAAAGGCAACTAATTTATAACGAGTTAGTTGCCTTTTCTTTTGATTTGATCTTATCATTCCTTTCCTCAAGAAACTGCCATGTATAACATGAGGCACATTCTTGGGGAGGATTATTTCAATGCTTTGTCTATTTCCTTCATCAGCTTGTCCATTTCTTCTTTTTTATAACCGACAGTGGCGGATATCACTTTCCCGTCTTTGTCGATTAAGTAACTTCTGGGAATGTATTGACTGGCAAACTTACCTGTGACTTCCCGTTTCGGGTCCGGGTAGAGAGGAAATGTAAACCCTTTGCGCTTGTTGTATTCCGTTAATTGATTGTCGGTATGTTCGCGTCCGATTACTAACATGCAGAAATCTTTGTTGTCCTTATATTTAGGCCAGAGTGTTTTTTGAACTTCAGCCAGTTCGCTTTGGCAAGGACCACACCAAGTCGCGAAAATATTGATTAATACAACTTTCCCTTTCAAGTCCTCGGAGTTTACAGAACCGTTCACTGTTGAATGAAGCGTGAAAGCAGGCATACTATCGCCTACCTTGACGATATCAGCATTGTTGTCTTGTGCAAATGACAACAGTGAGAATAACGCTGCTGCAAAGAATAATGTTACTTTTCTCATATCTTTAAAATTTCTAGTTACAAAATGCTATTTAGTTTAACCTCCTATACCTTTTGTTTTAGAGTATCCTTCTTTAATGAGCAGCTCTATGATTTTGGTTTTGAAATCTCCTTGCACCATAATCTCTCCGTCTTTAGCCGATCCGCCTACTCCGCATTTGCTTTTCAGTAGCTTACCCAGCTCTTTCAAGTCGTTTTCCGTACCTATAAATCCGGTAATTAATGTGACCACTTTACCGCCCCGGTTCTTTTTGTCAATGGAAACTCGCAGGTTTTGTTTGTTTTTGTCGAGAGTAATTTGTTCTTCATCGTTATCCATTTCATAGCCGAAGTCCGGATTCGTGGAATATACTACGTTTAATCTATCTTTCCAATCATTACTTTTCATACTCGCCATTTTTAATCTTTTTCAAAGGTATTAAACTTATGGAAAGGAGCAAAATTTGCACCTCTTTTTATCGTTTTGTTTAATCTCTATTAAGGTTTTCAGTTATAGGGTTGTCAGTCTCAAAAAAGATTGTACTTTTGCAAAATACCAAATTTAGTAAGAAGTATGAGCACATCTATACGAAAAGAGGCGGATAAAGTGCCGGAGCCTACCTTGCGCAGACTTCCCTGGTATCTGTCCAACATAAAACTAATGAAAGAAAAAGGAGAACAGTACGTCTCTTCTACACAAATCTCTAAGGAAATAAATATTGATGCTTCTCAAATCGCCAAGGATTTATCCTACGTCAATATCTCCGGGCGCACGAGAGTAGGGTATAACATTGATGCGCTGATTGAAGTGTTGGAGAGTTTTCTTGGATTTACCAATATGCACAAAGCCTTCTTGTTTGGTGTAGGTAGCCTGGGGGCTGCTTTGCTTCGGGATTCAGGTTTGCATCATTTCGGGCTGGAGATTGTGGCAGCTTTTGATGTGAATCCGGAATTGGTGGGAAAAGACCTGAATGGTATTCCTATTTTTCACTCTGATGATTTTGAGGCAAAGATGAAAGAATACGATGTAAATATCGGTGTGTTGACCGTGCCTATTAATATTGCTCAGGAAATTACAGATAAGATGGTAGACGGAGGTATAAAAGCCGTATGGAACTTTACTCCTTTCCGAATCCGTGTACCCGAGAATATTGTGGTGCAGAATACGTCTTTATATGCTCATTTGGCTGTTATGTTTAACCGATTGAATTTTAACGAGAAATAATGAAGATTATTGCAGTAGGCATGAACTACGCCCAGCATAACAAAGAACTGGGACATACACAAGTAAATACGGAGCCGGTGATTTTTATGAAGCCTGATTCTGCTATTCTGAAAGATGGCAAACCGTTTTTCATCCCCGACTTTTCCAACGAGATACATTATGAAACGGAATTGGTAGTCCGTATCAACCGATTGGGGAAAAATATCGCTCCCCGTTTTGCTAACCGCTATTATGATGCTGTGACAGTCGGTATCGACTTTACAGCCCGTGACCTTCAACGAAAGTTCCGTGAACAGGGGAATCCCTGGGAGCTTTGTAAAGGTTTTGATTCATCGGCTGCTATTGGGACTTTTGTTCCGGTAGAGCATTATAAAGATATTCAAAATTTGAACTTCAATCTGTTGATCGACGGTAAAGAAGTACAGCGTGGCTGTACAGCAGATATGCTTTTCAAGATAGATGATATTATCGCTTATGTCAGTCGGTTTGTAACGTTGAAAATCGGTGATCTACTCTTTACGGGGACTCCTGTCGGTGTAGGTCCTGTTAGTATCGGACAGCGTTTGCAAGGTTATCTGGAAGAGGAAAAACTGCTGGATTTCTATATCCGTTGATCTTTTTTATTCATTAGTACTCATTTGTTATACGAAATATGAAGATAAGAGTAGGCTTTGGCTTCGACGTACATCAGCTGGTCGAAGGGCGTGAATTGTGGCTGGGTGGTATTCTTTTGGAACATATAAAAGGATTGTTGGGGCATTCGGATGCTGATGTATTGTTGCATGCGGTTTGCGATGCTTTGTTAGGGGCGGCGAATATGCGTGATATCGGCTATCACTTTCCCGATACGGCAGGAGAATTTAAAAACATAGATAGCAAAATACTGCTGAAGAAAACAGTGGAATTGATTGCTACCAAAGGATATAAAGTGGGTAATATCGATGCAACCATTTGTGCCGAACGCCCGAAGTTAAAGGCACACATTCCTTTGATGCAAGAGACGATGGCAACTGTCATGGGAATTGATGCGGATGATATTTCCATTAAGGCGACTACTACCGAGAAACTCGGTTTTACGGGTCGTGAAGAAGGTATATCAGCCTATGCTACCGTATTGATAGAGAAGATTTCTTAACCCCTAAAACGAATAAATATGATTCGGCTCTTAAAAATTTACTTAACACTTACCTTTTTGTTGGTAACAACTTTTTGTATGGCTCAAAAGAGTGAACTGAAATTTAGTAAAGATGGTAAATTCAAAATTGTGCAATTTACCGATGTGCATTTTAAATACGGCAACCGGGCTTCTGATATCGCTTTGGAACGCATAAATCAGGTGCTTGATGATGAACGCCCGGATTTGGTGATTTTTACCGGCGATGTTGTTTATTCTGCTCCGGCAGATTCCGGAATGTTGCAGGTATTGGAACCGGTAGTTAAACGCAAACTGCCTTTCGTGGTCACTTTTGGTAATCATGACAATGAACAGGGAATGGCACGGGAACAGTTATATGATATTATCCGTAAAGTTCCCGGCAATTTATTGCCAGACCGGGGAACAGTCTTATCGCCGGACTATGTATTAACCGTGAAATCGTCTTCTAATGTAAAGAAGGATGCAGCTTTGCTTTATTGCATGGATTCTCATTCCTATTCTCCTTTGAAAGATGTGAAGGGATATGCATGGCTTACATTCGATCAGATAGATTGGTATCGCCAGCAGAGTGCAGCTTATAAAGCGCAAAATGGTGGACAGCCTTTGCCGGCTCTTGCCTTTTTCCATATTCCTCTTCCTGAATACAATGAAGCTGCCCGTACCGAAAACGCGATTCTTCGCGGAACTCGTATGGAGGAAGCTTGTGCACCTAAATTGAATACGGGAATGTTTGCGGCAATGAAAGAAGCGGGTGATGTGATGGGTATGTTTGTAGGACACGATCATGATAATGATTATGCAGTGATGTGGAAGGGTATTCTTCTGGCTTATGGACGCTTCACCGGTGGAAATACGGAATATAATCATTTGCCTAACGGGGCCCGTATCATCGTATTAGATGAGGGTGCTCGTACATTTACGTCCTGGATTCGTCAGAAAGACGGAGTGGTGGATAAAATTTCCTATCCGGCAAGTTTTGTCAAGGACGATTGGACTAAACGTTGAGGCTTGCGAACTTCACATGGCTAAGGCGCGTGTACTTTGAACCATAGCTTTCGTATTGGCGTGATACTTTCGCCGATGCAATGTAGATAATATCTCCCAGTCGGTATTCATGTTCTATCCCTGATAGAGTGCATGAAACCGCACTGGGATTTTTTGATGGAATACTTATAATAACTAGGTTTCCACTGGCATCGGTTAAAGTCAGTATCTGCTTGACAAAAAACTGTGGGGTAGTGCCGTTCACTCTTGTTTTGTATGGATCGTCTTCCAGTCGTACGCGTGTGACTTTTAATTTTAAGTCAGTCAGTTTTTCCCCTAATTCTCCCAAATAGCGGCTTGATGAACGTTTCTCTCTCGACTTTCTGATCATGATATCCAAATGTATGGAATGATAAGCCTGTGCTATTTGGACGAAGCGTTCCTGTTTAGGTATTTTGGGGGTGAACTTGTAAGCTACCCAACTTAAATAGGCAGGATCTATCTTCAAAATTTCATGAAGAAAATGTCCCCGGTATTTTCCGAAAAAGATAAGGTCGTCACCGTTACTCTGCATTCTTTTCTCATTGTAATCCATGAGAATAAGGCAACGCCTTGAATAGTAAAACATTGTACTGGCCATTCGGAGGGATTCGTTAATGTCCGGTGACAGGTCATGTATATAAAGAATAGATTGCTTTTCGGGCAGGGGAGAGTACAGCCAAAGGGAATAGTTTGGTTTCCCCGGTCGGGGCAACACCACCAAGTAGACTCCTGCCTCTTTAAAAGAGGCTCTGCCTCGGTTGTACTCATTCAATTTGGCATACAATAAGGCTTCTTCGTTTTCGGAAATGCCCGCTAATCTAGGGTTAGCCATAATTGTTCTCGCTTTTGGTATATTTCAAATATAAGGATTTTCTTTCAGAAAAGCAACTTTTCTCTTTGAAATCTCGTACATTTGTAACCATGTAAATTTTCAAAATTCGAATGGAAGAACGAAACAAGAGAGTATTGGTAGGTATGAGCGGTGGCATAGACAGCACCGCTACTTGCTTGATGCTGCAAGAACAAGGATATGAGATTGTAGGAGTTACCATGCGTGTGTGGGGGGATGAACCGCAGGACGCCAGGGAGTTAGCTGAACGAATGGGGATTGAACATTATGTGGCAGATGAGCGTATTCCTTTTAAAGAGACCATCGTAAAAAACTTCATAGACGAATATAAGCAGGGGCGTACACCGAATCCGTGTGTGATGTGCAATCCGTTGTTTAAGTTCCGTGTTTTGACGGAGTGGGCGGATAAGTTGAATTGTGCATGGGTAGCTACCGGACATTATTCGCGATTGGAAGAGAAAAACGGAAACATTTATATAGTAGCCGGAGACGATGATAAGAAAGACCAGTCGTATTTTCTCTGGAGATTGGGGCAGGATGTGCTGAAACGTTGCATTTTCCCGTTGGGAGATTATACGAAAGTAAAGGTCCGTGAGTATCTTGCGGAGAAAGGATATGAAGCAAAGTCGAAAGAAGGAGAAAGTATGGAAGTCTGCTTTATTAAGGGAGATTACCGTGATTTTCTTCGTGAACAGTGCCCCGAACTGGATAGTGAAATCGGACCGGGATGGTTTGTTAACTCTGAAGGAGTAAAACTGGGGAAACATAAAGGAGCACCTTATTATACGATTGGCCAACGAAAAGGACTGGAGATCGCTTTAGGAAAGCCTGCTTATGTGTTGAAAATCAATCCGCAGAAAAATACGGTGATGCTTGGAGATGCCGACCAATTGGAAACTGAATACATGTTGGCGGAGCAGGATAAGATTGTGGATGAACGGGAACTGTTCGGGTGTGAGAATCTGACAGTGCGGATTCGTTATCGCAGTCGTCCGATTCCCTGCCGGGTGAAAAGATTGGAAGACGGACGTTTGCTGGTACGTTTCCTCGAAATGGCTTCGGCCATTGCTCCCGGACAATCTGCAGTGTTTTATGATGGAAGACGGGTGCTGGGAGGAGCTTTCATCGCTTCCCAAAGAGGAATCGGGCTGGTGATTATAGAAAATGAAGAATTATGATTGATTAAAATAGAAAGATAACTTATGAAGAAGTTTATAGTATTGATTCTCGCTCTAAATATGTATTTGGGGGTATCTGCCCAATTTACTCCGGGAGATACCTTAAAATACCGGATTAGTCTGAAAGACAAAGCGGCTACGGACTATTCCTTGCAAAAACCGGAAAAGTATTTGTCTAAGAAATCTATAGAACGGAGAAAGAAACAGGGATTGCCCATTGATTCTACCGATTTACCGGTTTGCAGGACGTATGTAGATGCCATACGAAAGACTGGTGTTCATGTACTTGTGACCGGGAAATGGGATAATTTCGTTACTGTTTCTTGTAATGACAGTACCTTAATCAGCGAAATAGCTCAACTGCCTTTTGTACGTTCTACAGAAAGAGTGTGGAAAGGTATCACGCAAAGAGCATTTCAAAGAGACTCACTGATAAATAAACCGTTGCGCACCGATAGCCTTTACGGTCCTGCAATCACGCAAGCGGCTATGAGCCGCGTCGATCTCCTGCATGATGCAGGCTTTAAGGGACAGGGAATGACCATTGCCGTGATTGATGCCGGCTTCCATAATGTGGATAAGATTGATGCCATGAAAAATATCCGTATTCTCGGTGTGCGTGACTTTGTGAATCCGGAGGCAGATATTTATGCAGAAAGCAGTCATGGAATGTCTGTATTGTCCTGTATGGCTATGAACCAGCCGCATGTGATGATTGGCACTGCTCCTGAAGCTTCTTATTGGTTGCTGCGTAGTGAAGACGAATATTCGGAAAATTTGGTAGAGCAGGATTATTGGGCGGCAGCCATCGAGTTTGCCGATAGTGTAGGAGTGGATTTAGTGAATACATCGCTTGGTTACTACTCATTTGATGATCCTACGAAGAATTATAGATACCGTGACTTGAATGGGCATTATGCATTGATGTCCCGTGAAGCTGCGAAGGCTGCCGATAAAGGAATGGTCGTTGTGTGCAGTGCCGGAAATTCGGGCGCGGGTTCGTGGAAGAAGATTACTCCTCCGGGAGATGCGGAGAATATCATAACTGTAGGAGCTGTAACAAAAAGAGGAGAACTGGCGCCGTTTTCTTCTGTAGGAAATACGGCTGACGGACGTGTGAAGCCGGACGTAGTGGCTGTCGGTTTAAATTCGGATGTGATGGGAACGGATGGAAATCTTCGTCGCGCCAATGGAACTTCTTTTGCTTCTCCGATTATGTGCGGTATGGTAGCTTGTTTGTGGCAGGCTTGCCCGAAGCTGACGGCAAAGCAGATTATTGATTTGGTGCGTCAGTCTGGTGACAGAGCTGATTTCCCGGATAATATATATGGATATGGTATTCCCGACTTGTGGAAGGCATATCAATCAACTCAACGTTAACTGTTCTTTTTTATGGATTCTCTTTCCCTTTTAGAACTGAATTCACTCGTCCGCCGTAGTCTGGAGCAATGCCTGCCCGATGAATATTGGATACAGACAGAGTTGAGCGATGTCCGTTCCAATACGACGGGGCATTGTTATCTGGAATTTGTGCAGAAAGATCCTCGTAGTAATAATCTCGTAGCCAAAGCACGGGGGATGATTTGGAATAATATCTACCGCTTGCTGAAACCCTATTTTGAGGAAAGCACCGGACAACTATTTACCTCCGGTATTAAAGTGCTGGTGAAAGTAACTGTTCAGTTTCATGAGTTATACGGTTACAGTTTGACGGTGCTTGATATTGATCCTGCTTACACGTTGGGAGATATGGCTCGCCGTCGTCGGGAAATATTATTGCAGTTGGAAGAGGAGGGAGTCTTGACGTTGAATAAAGAACTTGAAATGCCGGTTCTTCCCCAACGTGTTGCCGTCATTTCTTCGGCTACCGCAGCCGGATATGGAGATTTCTGCCATCAGTTACAGCACAATCCGGGCGGATTCTATTTTTATACAGAACTTTTTCCGGCTTTAATGCAAGGCAATCAAGTTGAAGAGTCTGTATTGGCGGCTTTAGACCGTATCAATGCCCGCATCAATGAATTTGACGTAGTGGTCATTATTCGTGGCGGTGGGGCTACTTCCGATTTATCCGGTTTTGATACTTATCTACTAGCAGCTGCATGTGCGCAATTTCCATTACCTATCATTACCGGTATTGGTCATGAACGCGATGATACAGTCCTTGACTCTGTAGCTCATACCCGGGTAAAGACTCCTACGGCTGCTGCCGAGCTTCTGATTCATCAGGTAACGGAAGTAGCAGAGCATCTGGAAGAATTATCTGTACGTCTTCAACAGGGAGCTTATATGCTTCTTGAGCAGGAACAACGAAGGTTGGAGGCGCTCCAAATCCGTATTCCCAATCTTGTTCACCGCAAACTTGCGGATGCTCGTTTTTCTTTGCTGGCAGCAAAGAAGGATTTGTCACAAGTGGCGAAAGCATTGTTGGCCCGTCGGTCTCACCGGTTGGAACTTTTGCAACAGCGGATAGCAGACGCCTCTCCGGATAAACTCTTGAGCCGGGGATACAGTATTACAATCAAAGACGGGAAAGCGGTGACGGACGCATCTTCGCTGAAACCGGGAGATCGCTTGACAACCCGGTTGCTGAAAGGAGAAGTGCAATCTGTGGTGGAAAAGTAACTATCCGTCGACTGTTTATTTGTAAGAACATTCATCATTAACCATTAAATATCAATCATCGTGGCAGCAAAAAAAGAAACATATTCCCAAGCAATGGAACGTCTCGAAAAGATCGTTCGCCAGATAGATAATAACGAACTGGATATCGACATTTTGAGTGAGAAAATAAAAGAAGCCAATGAGATTATTGCTTTTTGCAAGGATAAACTGACAAAAGCCGACCGGGAAGTCGAAAAATTATTGCAAGAAAAGAGGCTATCTGAAGAATAAAAGTTATTTTTGCGTTTCAATGCAATAGAAAATAAACTAATACATAACAATATGAAAGAAATAGACTGGGCGAATCTGTCATTCGGATACATGAAGACAGATTACAATGTGAGAATCAACTTCCGTAATGGTGCATGGGGGGAATTAGAGGTTAGTAGTGATGAACACCTTAATTTGCACATGGCGGCAACCTGTTTACACTATGGTCAGGAAGCCTTTGAAGGGTTGAAAGCATTCCGTGGAAAGGATGGTAAAGTACGTATTTTCCGTTTGGAAGAAAACGCAGCCCGTCTGCAATCTACTTGCCAGGGAATTCTGATGGCAGAACTTCCGACAGAACGGTTTAAAGAAGCAATTTTGAAAGTCGTAAAACTGAATGAACGTTTTATCCCTCCTTATGAAACCGGTGCTTCTCTTTACATTCGTCCGCTATTGATCGGAACAAGTGCCCAAGTAGGCGTACATCCTGCTGAAGAGTATATGTTTGTAGTGTTCGTAACTCCGGTAGGTCCGTATTTCAAGGGTGGTTTTTCTACCAATCCGTACGTTATCATTCGTGAGTTCGATCGTGCCGCTCCTCATGGAACAGGTATTTATAAAGTAGGTGGCAACTATGCAGCCAGTCTTCGTGCTAATAAGAAAGCACACGATCTGGGGTATTCCTGCGAGTTCTATCTCGATGCGAAAGAAAAGAAATATATTGATGAATGTGGTGCTGCCAACTTCTTCGGTATTAAAGATAATACTTATATCACTCCGAAATCAACTTCTATTCTGCCTTCTATTACCAATAAGAGTTTGATGCAGTTGGCAGAAGACATGGGTATCAAAGTGGAACGCCGTCCGATACCGGAAGAAGAATTGGAAACGTTTGAAGAAGCAGGTGCTTGTGGTACTGCCGCAGTAATCAGCCCGATTCAGCGTATCGATGATTTGGAAAACGGAAAATCATACGTTATCTCTAAAGATGGTAAGCCGGGACCTATCTGTACAAAATTGTACAATAAGCTGCGTGGAATTCAGTATGGCGACGAGCCGGATACACATGGCTGGGTGACGATTGTAGAATGACGATATATTATGAAATAACACATTTATCAATTAATATTATTCACTATGTTAAAACTAAACTCAGAACTGCGTGCTCAGGCGCGTGAGGCACTTCGAGGAAAGTGGCCTATGGCAGCCGTTGCTGCACTTATTTATTCAGTTATTGCCGGTGGATTATCTGCTATTCCTGTGATTGGCGGATTATGTTCATTGTTTGTCGGACTACCGGTTGCATACGGCTTTGCTATCGTGATGCTTGGTGTATTCAAAGGTAAAGAAATTGATTTCGGAGTGTTATTCGAAGGCTTCCAGGACTATGGACGTATTTTTGTAACGAAGTTGCTACAGGGTATCTATACCGCTTTGTGGATGTTGCTGTTGGTTGTACCAGGAATTATTAAGCACTATTCTTATGCAATGACCGACTATATCTTGAAAGAAGACCCCGAAATGAAAAACAATGCAGCTATTGAGAAAAGTATGGCTATGATGGAAAACAACAAGATGAAACTGTTCATGCTTGATTTGAGCTTTATCGGTTGGGCTATCCTTTCTCTCTTTACTTTCGGTATCGGATTCTTTTTCCTGCAACCTTATGTGCAGGTTGCTCATGCTGCTTTCTATGAAGATTTGAAAGCACAACAAGGTGGAAATGTAGAAGTAAACGTTGAAGTGAATGTTGAGATTTAATAACACGAATCATTCAATATTATAGAAGAATGGAGCATAGAGAAATCTGTGCTCCATTTCTTTTTGTCAGTTGCGTCAAAATCAGTACCTTTGCGGCCTAATCAGGATTGATATGGGAAAGAATAAATTAGAAAAGTTTGCCGATATGGCGAGTTATCCACACGTGTTCGAATATCCTTATTCGGCAGTAGATAACGTGCCTTTTGACATGAAGGGAAAATGGCATGAGGAGTTTTTTAAAAACGATCATCCGATTGTGCTCGAACTAGGCTGCGGACGTGGTGAGTACACCGTCGGCTTGGGTAAAATGTTTCCCGAAAAGAACTTTATAGCAGTTGATATAAAAGGTGCCCGTATGTGGACGGGAGCAACGGAATCATTACAGGCCGGAATGAAGAATGTCGCTTTTCTGCGTACCAATATTGAAATCATTGAACGTTTTTTTGCCGAAGGCGAAGTAAGTGAAATATGGCTTACCTTCTCTGACCCGCAAATGAAGAAAGCAACCAAGCGATTGACTTCTACCTATTTTATGGAACGGTACCGTAAATTCTTGCAGCCGAATGGTATTATCCACCTGAAAACGGACAGCAACTTCATGTTTACCTATACAAAATACATGATTGAAGCAAACCGTCTTCCCGTTGAGTTTATGACCGAAGATTTATATCATTCCGATTTGGTAGATGATATTCTCGGTATCAAGACTTATTATGAACAACAATGGCTCGATCGTGGTTTAGCTATTAAGTATATCAAATTCCGGCTTCCGCAGGAAGGTCAATTGCAAGAACCGGATGTAGAAATAGAGCTCGATCCTTATCGTAGCTACAATCGTAGCAAACGTAGCGGATTAAGTACAAGTAAATAGTTTTGTGCAGTAACAATCGCCCTTAAAGTGAACTGACACTTAATCGAATGGTGATTTTAAATTGTAAATAGTAAATCGTCAAATAGTAAATAAAATGACTCTCTATCCTAAATTGATATTAGATGCATTGGCAACGGTGCGTTATCCCGGTACGGGAAAGAATCTGGTGGAAGCGGAGATGGTTGCCGATAATCTCCGTATTGATGGCATGACTGTCAGCTTCTCATTGATCTTTGAGAAACCGACTGATCCGTTTATGAAATCAATGTTGAAGGCTGCGGAAACAGCTATTCACACGTATGTTTCTCCTGATGTGCAGGTAACGATCACAGCGGAAAGTAAACAAGCTGCCCGTCCGGAAGTTGGCAAGCTCCTTCCGCAAGTGAAGAATATAGTCGGCATATCTTCCGGTAAAGGTGGAGTAGGCAAGTCTACGGTGTCTGCGAATCTGGCTGTTGCTTTGGCTAAATTAGGTTATAAAGTCGGTTTGCTTGATGCTGATATTTTTGGTCCTTCTATGCCGAAGATGTTTCAGGTGGAAGATGCACGCCCTTATGCAGAACGTATCGACGGTCGTGACATGATTATTCCGGTAGAAAAATATGGAGTGAAATTATTATCTATCGGCTTCTTTGTCGATCCGGATCAGGCAACTTTGTGGCGTGGTGGAATGGCTAGTAATGCGTTGAAACAGTTGATTGCTGATGCAGCTTGGGGAGAGTTGGATTATTTCCTGATAGACCTTCCTCCCGGAACCAGTGATATTCATTTGACAGTTGTTCAAACGTTGGCCATGACAGGGGCGATTGTTGTCAGCACTCCGCAGGCAGTGGCTTTGGCAGATGCCCGTAAGGGAATCAATATGTTTACCAATGATAAGGTAAATGTACCTATCCTTGGTTTGGTTGAAAATATGGCTTGGTTTACTCCTGCCGAACTTCCCGAAAATAAATACTATATCTTCGGAAAAGAAGGCGCAAAGAAACTGGCTGAAGAGATGAATGTTCCTTTGTTGGGACAGATACCTATTGTTCAAAGCATTTGTGAAGGGGGGGATAATGGTACACCTGTTGCGTTGGATGAAGATTCCGTGACCGGACGTGCTTTCTTATCCCTGGCTGCCAGTGTCGTTCGTCAAGTAGATCGACGGAATGTAGAGATGGCTCCGACTCAAATCGTGGAAATGCATAAATAAGTGGAATCTGGAGTTGGATAGCTTTGCAGTAAGTTATCCATAGGATATAAAACGAGCCTCTGTAGTCTTTTCAAAGACTATGGAGGCTCGTTTATTTATTGATTTTTAGGATTACGTATTCTTGCAAAATAATCTTATATTATAATCCGCGTAATCCGTGCCTAAATATATTATATAAACTAATTATGATGACATACTTATGTAGCAATTGTTGTTGGCGGATTTTCCTCTACAAGATAGTGACGGTATCATTATCATATACCGTCACTATCCTAAGCATATACCGTCACTATCTTTTTAACGTTCGAGTTACTTATTCAAAGCTTTCATAAGCTCTTTTTTCATGGTGTCTACTCCGGGAAATCCAGTTTGCTTGAAAGTAATATTACCCTCCGGATCAACAATAAAATAAGTGGGAACTCCCCGGATATTGAAGCTGGACATCAGAAAACTCCATTGTTCATTTGTCACACGGAAATGCTCACCATGAATGTCGGTAATCATATTTTCCCAAGTGCCTTTGGGTGAAGTTTCGCCTGTGATGTAGAGGTAGATAATATCCTTGTCTTTTAATTCCTCTTTCATTGGAGTAATGGCTTTATTGGCTGTGCGACAAGGGCCACACCAAGTTGCCCAAAAATCGACTAACAACGTGTGTCCGCGGAATTTAGAGATAATGGATGGGAATAAGTCCTCATTGGAGACTTGTCCCGTCTCGTTTACAGTGAAGCCTGTCTTTCTTTTGTTTAATTCAATTTTCTTTATTATTTCTTTGTTCGTTTGAGTAAGCATCTCTGCGTATGCCGGGGAAGAAAAAGTTTTTAGTTCGGCATTCTGCTCTGCTGTTAACGGGGTAAAATCCTTTATGGATTGATACAGTTTATTAAATTTAATGTTATCGAATAAGGGTCCCTGTCCCGTTCCCAGTGTCTCTTTAAGTACATCTAAAGAATTTGGCAGAAAACTTATCAAGTATATTGTTGATGCGTAATATTTACCGTATAGCGCTTTCAGAGTGTTGATAGAAGTGAACTCTTTCAATATGTCATAGTATCCTGTAGGAATGTCAATGCGGGTATTGTAGAAATAGTCGTCAGTCTGTTCTTTATTCAGTTTATTAACAGCGATATATGCTGATTTTAGTTCTCTCTCCGTCATGGCGATTTTACCAGTCGCTGCCAGATCTACCTGAATATTTAATAGCTCTTTACACGCATTGCTGTATGTGGATTGTGCAATTTCTTTTCGAATGGATGGAAGACGCTCCAATACATAAGCCTTGTATTCATCTGCGCTTTTTCCGGCAATGTCGTTATACATATCCATGTAATAAACGCTTTTCAACACAATATCTATATCTACGGAAGCTAGTTCTTGTTGCAGACTAGCCAGATAACCATTAAAGTATACAGGTTCTCCATACGTTTTATCCTTTTTTTGCAGATGCGCCTGTCTGCGGCATAGTTCCTTTGTATTGATGATGAGCGATGTCTCTTCGTTGGGAGCTATCAGACACTCGATCCAGCCAAAAGGAAGTTCTAATGATACACTTGTAACGGACGCTACTTTGACCTCCGCCTGAAAAGTGCCGTCTTCTTTGATCTTTATGATATTCTGTTCGTTGTGGACATTCAATGCAGGGCTTTCTATATGCATCTTCATTTGTTGCATCATCTCTTTCTGATAGTCCAGTATTTTTCCTTTGAGTGTAGCAGTTCCAAAAGCCAACTTTGGAGTAGGCAATATCGCTTTCTTATTTATTTTGTGTACGACTGCTTCTTTGGGGAGTTTTTGTTTATAGAATGTATCTTTGTCTAATTGTATTCCCCATATCTTATAGGCCCCGTCGAAGTCCCCTTCCGAGAAATCCAGACTGGTTACATTTTCAGGTATTGGGGGAAATAAGAGTTGAAACTCCGCTTCTCCCGATTCCGGCATCCAGAATTCCTTATCCAATGTGATTCCAACTCCCTTTCGGATAGGATAAAGCATTCCGTTATTATCTTTCAGAAAACTGCCTGTTGCTATTTTAATCCAGTATTTCGGACGATAAAAAGCCTTTATATACACTGTTGTTACGGTATCACTCATGACAATTTTATCAATCTCAATACTATTGGAGCTCCATGCTAGAAAAGGAGGCCGCTCGATAACTCTGTCTTTGGCTTGTATGGTGCAGATTGTGCAGAATATTAAACCGATAATCCATGCGAATCTTTTCATGTGAATAATGTTTTATTACACGAACAAATATAAGGATCTTTTTATAACTATCCTTGCGAAAAGCTGAAAAAGAAATGACTTTTTTCAGCACCGGGGAAAGATACGTCCGGCACCGGGAGGAGAGAGTTCCCCACCGATGAACGCCCCGTTCCTCACCGATGAGGAAAGGGAGCGGTATCGGGGAAGTTATTTATTGTAACCGGAACGTGATAGGGAGGGTATACTTAACAGGGACAGCCTGTCCTTTTTGCATTCCCGGTTCCCATTTAGGCATGTTTCCCACTACACGGATGGCTTCTGCATCCAGTGACGGAGATACGCTGCGTAATACTTTTACGTTTGACAAACTACCGTCTGTTCCGATAATCATTTGTATGATTACCCTGCCTTGTTCTTTGTTTTTTTGAGCAATGACAGGATATTTGATACTTCTAGCAAGATAACGCATCAACCCGGCTTGTCCCTCCGGGAATTTGGGCATTGTTTCTACTACAGTGAAAGCCTGATCTGCGTTTTCTCCTTTCACACCTACTGCACCGGGAGTTGAATCTTCCTGTGGACCGTATCCCACTACAACTACTTCGTCCAGATCAGACTGTTTGATCTCTTCCGCCTTGGGTAGTTCTGGATCGGATAGTCTGAAAGCAACGGGAACTGTAAATCTTACATTTACTGCTTCCCCTCTTTGTTTGCCAGGTTGCCATTTAGGCATGGCAGCAATGACACGCATGGCTTCTTTGTCGAGATACGGATTGACACTTCGTTCTACTTTTGTGTCAGCTATACTTCCGTCCTTTTTAACAGTAAAGCTTACAATTACACGTCCTTGTGCACCGATTGCATGTGCTTCAGCCGGATATTTGACATTTTTAGACAAGTAATCCATCAATGCCTTCATCCCTCCCGGAAAATCCGGCATTTCTTCTACAACCTGAAAGACAACTGAATCCGGTACACTCTTGATTTGTGTTTCCGTTACTTCCTTTCCTTTTGTACCTTGCGGAAGGCTGATTTCTTGAATTTCTCTTGTAGAAAGTTCGGGAATATTTGTGGTTTCAGCTTGCATGGCAACTTCTTCCGTTACTTGTCCCATCATTTCTTTTGCAAATTTTTCAGTAGTACGTGCTACCATTTCGATGTTACTGACAATCATCAAGATGCCAGCTAAGGGAAGAAACATCAGATATTTGGTTCTTCCTATTTCTTTCGTTCTTCGTTTATTCATCATTTTAATACGATTTTTGAGTGGTAAAACATTGAAACTATTTGATAAATTTGCTGCAGCCTTGTGATGTGCCAGTCCCAATAAGTGGTACTGGTATGATTTACTATCATGTCCCGTTTCTAATACACGATGGTCTGCCATGTATTCGAGGTTTCCTCTGACCTCCCGTTTCATTAACCAGATAAATGGGTTGAACCAGCAGAATATACACATTATTTCGCTGAAAAGCACATCCACCGAGTGGTATTGTCGGGCATGGGTCTCTTCATGCGTAATGATTTCACTGATTTCAGATTCCGTATGTGATTGCGGGTGTATGAATATCCAGTGGAAGAAAGAAAAAGGACCTGTTTCTTTTTTTAATAGATGTACGCGTACTCCTTGTATATTGCTTTTTGAGCATTGGAAATGCAATCGGATGATGCTACCCAGTTGTACGAAGAAACGTGCGGTAAGTAATAACATTCCGCTCCAATAAATAATTTTAGCGAACTGCGTGATAACCTCTTGCCAATTTATGACAGTCGCTTGTGTAGGAGTCACAACTTGCTCCGGAAGCAGGATGGTTGCATAAAGATCTGCCATTGCCACCATCGGTTCGTGAGCTTTTATCCATCCCTGAATATTCAATAGGGGATAAAGCATGGAGATGGCAAAGAAACATAGCAAAGCCATCCTACGCCAATGGAAGAAGGTGTCTTTATGGAAAAACAACCGATAGAATGCATAGAACAGAGCTATCGCTACATTTATCTTTAGAAAATAAGCTAGTTCCGGAGTCATGGTGATGAATGTTTTCTATTAATTTTCTTTTCCTTTTTCAATGAGTTCGATAATATCTTTGAGATCATCGGTCGAAATTTTCTGGTCTTTGGCAAAGAAAGAAACCATTTCTTTGTAAGAGTTCTCAAAGTAGTTACGAACTACGCCACTCATAAAATGGCGTTTATATTCATTTTCGCGAATGGCAGGAGTATATTGGTAGGTATTACCCACACGTTTCGGTGTGACATATCCTTTCCGCTCGAGGTTCTTTACGATAGATGCTACTGTGGTATAAGGAGGTGCCGGTTGCGTATACTTTGCAACAATGTCTTTTACGAAACAGCATTGTAACTCCCAAATGTAGATCATTACTTCTTCTTCTTGTATAGTTAACTTTTCCATGGAGATGTTGTTTAATTACGAATACTTCGCAAATCTACGAATATTTCGTAAACAAGCAATAGCTAGTCGGTTAATAATTGTAAATGTATAAATCTTGCAAGAATATTTTAATTGCATTGTTATTCGGAAATTATTTAAGCATAAAAAAAGACCGGATGAACATTATTTTTTTCTATATAGTCACTCTTTAATAACCTTTATGCAAAAAATAGACTATCAAGGATTTTTTTATATAAAATAAATGAAATATATTTGCGGCTACAAAACATACGTTAAATACGGAAGGGTGTGTTTCAATACTTTAACCGGTTGCGAATAATTCCCCACACTTCAAACAGAACTATTAACTAACAATGCCAACCAAAGGGAAGAGGAAGGCAAACTAAAAAATGAATGATATGAAAAAAGGTTTGATTTTTGTGCTATTTGCACTTGTTTCTATCGTTTCTTATTCTCAGATTTCTTGGAATGCCAAAGTTGGTATGAACATGAGTAACTTTACTGGGGATATGGATACTGACATGAGGATTGGATTCAATGTAGGCGTTGGCATGGAATATCAGTTCTCTGATATGTGGTCTATTCAACCTTCGTTGATGTTCACTCAAAAAGGTGCTAAACAGGATGAAGTGAAAATGAATCCAATGTATTTGGAGATTCCGGTATTGGCTGCTGCAAGATTTGCAATTGCTGATAACCAGAATATTGTAGTGAAAGCTGGTCCTTATTTTGCATTTGGTATTGCTGGTAAGTGTAAAATTGGTGATGAAAAAATTGATTTCTTTGGTGACGGTGATGATCAATTTGGAGCAAAAAGATTTGATGCAGGTCTCGGTGTAGGCGTTGCTTATGAAATTAATAAATTCTTTATTGACTTATCAGGAGAATTTGGTTTGGCTAAATTGGCTGATGGTGACGGTGCACCGAAGAACATGAACTTCTCTATCGGTGTAGGTTACAAGTTCTAAACTTATTATACTCTCTTTATAATATCTCTAAAATCCCTCGTTCTATACTCTCTTGGAACGGGGGATTTTCATGTTCTTATTTGAAAAAAACGGCATATCCCATTGAAAGGATACACCGTTAATTCTCTCTCTTGTAATTCTTACTCATTAATCACTTATCTGCTTGGATAAGTTTGCTTTCTCTTTTAATTCTTTGTATCTCTCTATTGCATGTTTGCGACTCATCAGTATTTGCCAGCGGTATACCCAACAGGTGGTCAGGAAATAAATGCCGGCTTGCAACCACAAAGCCTTATATTCAAAAGCTACTTCACTAAGAGTGGCTCCCATATTGTTGATTTTTACAAAGCCGTTAATTCCAAACGTTGAGGGGAAGATGTAGGATACATACTTCCAAAACGGAGGAATAGCTGCTCCCGGCCAGGAAATTCCTGAAATAAATAACAGGGGGACTGATGTGAATACAAAAATCAGCATACACGTTTCCCGATTGCGAATGGCAATAGAAGCTGTCATCGCAAAGAAGATACAAGCCGCAAGATAGGGGACAACGAATAATATTAATGAACTGGGTTGCCCAATTTGGTTGAGGCTAAACAATCTTGGAACGACATAAAGTACGTAGAAAGCTACCAATATATAAACTAGGAAATAACTCAATCCTTTTCCTAATACAATTCGTAACGTCCCGTTATAGTGACGATTAATAGGTACAAGATCCTTAAATCTGTTGTTCTCACGAGCAGTTCCTGCAGCGAGACCGATGCCGAGCAATAATGTCTGTTGGATAATCAATACCAATACAGCAGGAATCAGGAAAGCGGCGAACCCGGCAGTGGGGTTGAAGATGGAGATTTCTTCATATTCTATCGGATAAGCAGTGATTTCATCCTGACGGTCGGTCGTGTTTCCGCTACGTGCAATTTTGATATCCCTGTTCATATCCAGAGAAACGGCAGTGTTGGCAAGAAGCATCGATTTATAGTATAACAATCCGCTCATGTCGCAATAGATACTGACTTGTGTCTGTTTTCCTTTGGCAATATTGTCGCTGAAATCCGAAGGGATATAAATGATGCCGTATGCACGCCGGTTTTTCAGCATTTGTTTAGCTTCTTCCATATCGGCACAGTAGGAGACGATTTGAATATCGGGCGTAGCATCTACCTTGCGGAGATATTCGCGGCTAAGAGATGAATGTGAATCATCTACAACAACAGCAGGAACTTCACGCACTACTTCGTTATCATAGATGAAACTATATAGCAACGGATAACCTAACGGGACGAGTATAAAGAATATTAGTACCCCCTGGTCGCGGAAAGTTGTCTGAAACTCCCGTTTCCAGATATAAAACAGGTCATTGATGCCTTGAGCTATCTTATCTTTTAATTTTATATCTTTCATTTAGGGTATATATTTATAGTAAACCAATGCTTCCTTCAGGCGGTGAACCACGAAGAAGGGGAGCATCATAAATATTAATAGTGCCATATAGTTGGTCCATGAGTAAGCCATACTATATCCGTTGAGCGCCTGATCCACGTAAATAAGGAAATAGTGCCGCAAAGGAAATAGATTGCTCAAAGCCTGTAAAACAGGATGCATAGCCATGACCGGGAATGAAAATCCGGAAATGGAGAACGATATGACTCCCCACAGGGAAGCAAAACTTAATCCGAGTCGTAGAGTCGGCAGGGTTCCTATCATGACAATACCACAACATTGGGATGCCAGTACAAGACAGAGCGTGGCAAATATCATCGGAAATATACCGCTGTTGCAAGGAAAATGCAGGAATCCATACAGGTATACATTATAGAATATACCCATAATGAAAAAGACTACAGTGTGGGGAAGCAACTTCCCGGCCAATGCAATATAAATGGAGTTGTTACTCATTCGTAACCATTCGCGAGCCGTACGATCTTTGATTTCTACACCGATTGAATAGACAGTTACCATAAATATTAATAGCATGAGTACTCCCGGTATCAGTGTATTGCATAAGTATACCGAATAGTTTAGCCACGGATTATTCAGTGGGTGTGTATCGATAACAATCGGTTGCAGATATGCCATAGCCTGATCCTCTGTTGCACCTTTGGCATATAACATGGTCCTTGCAGCGGCTCCTGAAGTGAGTTCTCCCATCATTTTCATGTCTCTGAACAATAGAGAACCTGCGATCAGATAGGAGTAATTGGTGTAGAAGGAGATTGTCGGTTGTCGTTGGCTCTGTGCCTCTGCCGATAAACCTTTGGGAAGGTAGAAGAATCCGTAGATTTTTCCTTCTTGCATGGCAATACGTGCATCTGTCACATTACTGTAATGAGCTACAACCCCTGTCTGTGAAAAAGCATCCAGGTTGCGGACAATATTGCGGGAGGTGGACGAATCATCCATGTCTACCACTCCTGCAGGAAGATCCTTGGGAAGTCCCGAATCCATTAAGGTGGTGAAGAATATATAGCAAAACAGTGGGGCAATGACCATACAGAAGAGGTAGAGCGGGCGTGAAATCAACCGCCGGCACTCTCTTTGCATGACCTGCCACAGGGCTATATATTTCTTTTTTCTCTCTCTCATGATTACTTGTCAATGATGACAGACATACCCGGACGGAGGTTTTCCACTTTCTCTATCGGAGAAGCTTTCACTTCGAATGTTTTCAGGTCGAACTGTCCGGTTGTTTTGGTTGCTTTCCAAGCGGCATAAGTCCCTAAGTCTTTCAGATAATATACTTTGAGTTTGATCTTTTTATTATCCAGAGCAGGAATGACTGCTTCGAATTCCGAACCCATCGTCAGGTTCTTGAGCAGATCCTCGCGTACGTTGAATGTTACCCACATATCGTTGAGTTCGGCGATATTCATGATGGGGGCACCAGTACCTACCAATTCGCCTACCTTCGGGAAAATCTCTGAAACTTCTCCGGCAGCCGGAGCTATGAGATAAGTCTCCTTTATGTACGATTCTACTTCGGCAACAGCACCTTTAGCCCGGTTTACCAAAGCTTCCGCGGCCATCTTGTCTTCACGTTCCGCTCCGTTCTTTGCCATGGTATATTGTGCTTTGGCTGCTTTCTCCGTAGCAATACTTGCATCCCGTTGCGCAGTGACTTCATCCAATTTCTGTGCAGGCATTACTCCCTGCTCATAGAGGTTCTTTACACGTTGATATGATTTTTCGGCAATGGTGACGCCTGCTTGGGCTTTTTGCCACATTTCGTATGCCGCCTGGATTTGTTCCTCACGCGCGCCTTTGATTGCTTTTGCGTTTTGTGCTTGTGCGGCAGCTTCGGCAGCACGTGCCTGTTCCATTTTTGCCACCACGTCAGGGGCTTCCAAAATGGCCAGCGTATCTCCGGCATTGACACTTTGTCCTTCTTTCACGCGAAATTCCAATATACGTCCCGGAACTTTGCTCGAAACGCGATACTCGGTAACTTCAGCCTGTCCCTGTATGATTTCAGGACCTTTGCGAAGCATGAAGAAGCCAACGACTGCAACGATTGCAATAACTCCCAGTAGAGTAAGGAATGCAAGCAGCATATTGCTGTTTTGTGATTTTATAGGTGCCATATGATTTATGAATTATGATTTATGTTTTATGGATTGTGAGTTGGTTAGGGATTGGGTTGTTTCTGATTGGGTTCTTTACTTTATTTTTCTGCTTTTTATTTATTTCAGTGTTCCCAGAGATTTCTTCAGATAGATTTCTGTTAACTTCATATCTATTTGTGCGTCAATCTTTTCTGAATGAGCGGACAGCCATGCCGTTTGTGCTTCAAGAACATTACTGGTGGCAATCACTCCCTCTTTAAAACCAAGCGTTGCATAGCGCAGATTCTCTTCCGCTTTTTCCATGTTTTTGGAAGACATAACCAGTTTCTTACCTGCTTCCTTTACCTTGAAAGCGGCTTGATTGACTTGCAACTCTATTTTTTCGCGTGCGTCCTGAAGCTGGTATTGTGCAATGCGGGCTTCGGCTTTTGCCGCTCTCGTTTTATAAATACCTTCTCCCCAGTGCCATATAGGTATCTGTACCATCACTCCTACATTCCACATGCCTTTGAATTTGTTTTCAAAGCTATTGAAGACAGAAGGATTGGTTACCATATAATTCCCCATCAATGCGATAGAAGGAAGATGTTCGGCACGGGTTACGTTTACTTTCTGTTTATAAATCTGTGTAGCTAATTCGAGACTACGTATTTCCGGACGATTCTCATAGGCGGTAGATAAATCGAAATGAGGGTCTGTTGTCAGTAATGGAATATCTTCCATATTTTCATCTGCCAGCGTGATGGGAGAGCTAAGATCAATGCCACATAGTTGACACAGCAACATTCGGGCAAGGCTTAATCCGTCTTCCACTTTAGTGAGTGTCATTTCTGCTTCATTCACCTTGACGCGTACAGACAGACCATCCGCTTTGGTGGCTACTCCTTCATTAATCATTTTCTCTACATCGCTGTCCAGCTGTTGCAGAAGCTTTAGATAACCTTCCGCCAGCTTCTTTTTGTTAACCAGCGAAACGACTTGCCAATAAGCTTGGTCTGTACTCATAATCACTTCTTGCATACCGCCGTGATGTTGTTCTTGCGCCAACTCTTCGGCATACTTTGTTATTTTGTTGTACGCCCGGATTTTTCCACCCATATATAAAGGCTGTGTCAATGTAAGAGCACCTGCATAGACATTCCTAGTGTCTGTGCGGAGTGCATCCACTAAAGAGTTTCCCGCCTGATCGAGAGCAGGCAGCACTGCTCCTAATTTTCCGCTTAAGGAAGAAATTAGTGGTGCCAAGTCAGGATGTGCTGTTGCAATCTCGGTTGCGGCTTGTTGGATAGGACCTGCCAGATTAGTTCCTAGTCCTGAAAGCGCAGCTTTCTGGTCATTGTTTAATAATGAAAACTCTTTCTGGTTTCTCATGTAAGCTCCCGTTGCCGAGAAATTAGGCAAATAATTTGTAAATGCAGCTTTCCGTTGATAATGCGCAGCATTTATTTTCTCATTGCTTATCAACAAATCTTTGTTGTTGGCAAGAGCTAATGCGCGGCAACTATCCAGACTTAGAAAGTTCTGCGCTTTTCCTATGAAAGTGAGGCTTAGCAGAATTGTCAGAAGAAATACTTTTTTCATCGCATCTTGCATATTAATAAGGTGATACTTCTATATTTAATAACCCGGTTCTTATGTAATTTGTTTATTGAAGTAGTCTGTTTTTTTGAACTTGTTTACTTAAACAATAATTGCATAAACAACGATGCAAATGTATGAGCTTTACTTGAAAGTGCAAAATGAATTAGCTTTTTTTAAAATATAGTGGGGTAGGATTTGTAGAAAAGAAAGAAGGCTGCTCCTCGTAGTGAAGAACAGCCTTTCTTGATATATAAAGTAAGGGGATTAATTACAGAGCACCTACTTCTTTCAAAGCAGCGTTCGTTCCGTGAACAGCTTTTGCGCTAGCTGCGAACTTGGCTTTTTCGTCTTCGTTCAGGTTCAGTTCAACGATCTTTTCGATACCGTTCTTGCCAAGGATTACAGGAACGCCGATGCAAAGATCTGATTCACCATATTCACCTTCCAATAATACAGAACAAGGAACCATCTTCTTTTGGTCATGAAGGATAGATTCAACTACGAATGCTCCTGCTGCACCTGGTGCATACCATGCAGAAGTACCCAGCAATTTAGTCAGTGTAGCACCACCTACCATTGTAGCAGCGGCTACTTCTTCCAGTTTTTCGGCAGAGATGAAATTTGCTACAGGCATACCTTTGTAAGTAGCGAAACGAGTCAAAGGAATCATAGTAGTATCACCGTGACCACCGATAACCATACCTTCTACTTCGTTAGCGTTGCAACCGATAGCTTGAGACAAGAAATATTTGAAACGAGAGCTATCCAAAGCACCACCCATACCGATCACACGGTTTTTCGGCAAGCCCAAAGCTTTCAATGCCAAATAAGTCATTGTATCCATCGGGTTAGAGATAACAACGATGATAGCGTTAGGAGAATATTTCAACAGGTTTTCTGCTACCGATTTAACGATACCAGCGTTCACACCAATCAGCTCTTCACGAGTCATACCCGGTTTACGAGGAATACCTGAAGTAATCACAACAACGTCAGAGTTAGCGGTTTGAGCATAGTCGTTAGTGCAGCCTACCAATGTAGTGTCGAAACCCAGCAATTGAGCTGTCTGCATCATATCCATTGCTTTACCTTCTGAAACGCCTTCTTTAACGTCCAGCATTACTACTTCGTCTGCTACTTCATTAAAAGCAAGTACATTTGCACATGTAGCACCTACGTTACCTGCGCCTACTACGGTTACTTTTGACATAATACTATATATTTAAAAAGTTGATAATTTGTTTTATCTTTTAGCGCGACAAAATTACAACGATAATCCTGATTAAAGAAATTTTTCCGTAATAATTTTAGTTAAAGGTCTAAGTTCTCCGGAATGGATGGCTATCATGAAAAAAAAGTGGTCGAACAAGCCGTTGGCAAGCGTGGAAGAGAAGCGGAGAATAAACAACGAAAACGATACAAAAACGAGGGTGTTCGGAGAGGGGGGTACAAAGCGCTGAAACGCCCGCCAGTAAAGGGGAAAAACCCAATGAAAACCAGTAGAGTAGAGAAGAGTAAAGTAAAGAAGAGTAAGTAAAAGTATTATTTCTGTTATAAACAACAGCAATAATACTGGGCAGAGAAGATGGCTTTGGCTGCTGCCGTTGTCGGTTCGGATCACTTCGTCGGTGTCGTTTCTGTTCCCGTGTCCCTCATGAACTGTTCGTCCGGCAGATGACCGCCTTTTGTCTGGTAGGTTGTTGATGCTCGCCCGGTGGGTAACGGACATTCACACGGTAGATAACGTACATTTGTACGTTAGGTGAATTCTATATTATTTCTCGGGCTACCGCTTCATTAAAAAATAATTTCAATACTTGTTTGCTAAAGTATCATTTGCTTCAAAACCAGTACGCAAACGAGGTAAAAGTCGCAAATAAGGCTGCTTCGATCAGGTAATGTCAGTGGCCGCTTAGGATCATAAAGGAGAATCAGTCGGGGTACTTTGCGTCTGTCGGTTCGGCCTGGTTGACTGGTTAATAAATTAAAATTGCATAGATTAGTCGGGAGTTTTTCAAAAACTCTCACTTTTTATACTTGACTTCTGTTGCGAAATGATTACTTTTGCGCACGTTATCAATTCACAACTGAAACTATGAGTAAAAAAAGCCTTCTTATTGCGGCCGTGGCTATCTTGGTGATAGCTATTATTGGTATTACTTATTTATTGTTTACCGAAAAAAAAGCTAATCGGGAGTTAGTGCAGGAATTCCAATTGGATAAGGAAGATCTGGAAAACGAATATAGTCGTTTTGTGCAAGAATATGATGAATTGAAGTTTAAGGTTACTAATGACTCATTAGGAGTATTGTTAGAACAGGAACAGTTAAAGACCCAACGTCTATTAGAAGAACTTCGTACTGTGAAGAGTTCGAATGCAACAGAGATTCGTCGTTTAAAGAAAGAATTGGCTACCTTACGTAAAGTAATGGTTGGTTATATTAATCAGATTGATTCACTAAATAAACTGGCTGCACAGCAGAAACAGGTCATTGCAGAAGTAACACAAAAATATAATCAGGCTTCACAACAAATCAGTAACCTTTCCGAAGAAAAGAAAAATCTGGATAAGAAGGTGACGTTAGCCGCACAACTCGATGCAACTAATATTCGTATCGAACCACGCAATAAACGCGGTAAAGTGGCGAAGAAGGTGAAAGATGTGGTGAAATTGGCTATCAGTTTCACAATCGTGAAGAATATAACTGCTGAAAACGGGGAACGTACCATTTATATACGTATAACCAAACCGGATAATGATGTTTTGACTAAGAGTGCATCCAATACTTTCCCTTATGAAAACCGTACACTGGTTTACTCCATCAAGAAATATATTGAATATAACGGAGAAGAACAGAACGTGAATGTATTCTGGGATGTAGAAGAATTCTTATATGCCGGAAACTATCGCGTTGATATCTTCGAAGGTGGTAATCTGATTGGTTCGCAGACTTTTACGTTAGATTAGTTTCCCATCTATCGTCTTCCATCCGCTCCCCACATCATTTTGCTGCGGAGTGTATCGAAAAAAATGTGATTAAAACGTTTCACTACCTTTATGCTGTAATCTGCCCGACGGATGGTTAGTTGAGTCGTTTCTTTGCAAGTTTCGCTCCTCCCGTCGATGGCGACGAGGAAGTTGTGACTTCTGCTTTCTACATCTAATGTAATCTCCCAGTCATCCCGAATAACGATAGGGCGGACGTTGAGACTATGTGGAGCCACCGGAGTGATGGCAATAGTGTTGGAATGAGGGACGATGATCGGGCCTCCTACACTCAAAGAGTAGGCTGTGGAACCTGTTGGAGTGGCAATTACTAACCCGTCAGCTTGATAAGTATTCAGATACGCGCCATTAATAGCTGTCCGGATACTAATCATTGAGGAGCTGTCTCGTTTGAGAATAGCTATTTCGTTGAGGGCATAAGGAGAATCTTGGAGATGTTTGTCGTTGCAGATCAACTGAAGTACGCTCCGTTCCTCCACACTATATCTGCCGTTTTGGATTTCATCAAATGTTTCCTCCATTTCCTCCGGCGAAATATCTGCCAGAAATCCTAAACGTCCTGTGTTAATTCCCAAAATAGGAATCCCTTTTCTTCCTACGCGGCGGGCAGCTTTCAGAAATGTTCCGTCGCCTCCGATGCTGATTACCATATCGGCAGTAAAATCATCACCATCAAATAATTGATCTGCTTTAATATCCATATTTTCAGAAACTAGGAATTGATAAAATTCCCTGCACATACCAATCTCTGCTCCCTGTTTCTTTAAAAGTTTAAACAAGGTGACAGCATGAGAGGACTTTTTAGCCTGATAAGTATTTCCGAAAATGGCGAATTTCATAAGCAATATCATTAGTTCAGGATGCAAATTTGGCATTTTTTCTTGGATTTCTACTTTAAATAACCAAAAAAGAACCCATAATGCGTTTCGTATTATTAGGCAACTAATAATAATATTTGTATTTTTGCGGCAAATATAACGTAGAACTATGACTAAATTAAGTGTAAACATAAACAAGATTGCTACGCTAAGGAATGCTCGCGGAGGAAATGTTCCCGATGTAGTAAAGGTAGCGCTTGATTGTGAATCTTTTGGTGCAGACGGTATCACTGTTCATCCTCGTCCCGATGAACGCCACATTCGTCGTTCAGATGTATATGATTTGCGCCCTTTGTTGCGCACGGAATTTAATATCGAAGGTTATCCCGCTCCGGAATTTATTGACCTGGTGTTGAAAGTTAAACCTCATCAGGTAACTTTGGTTCCCGATGATCCTTCACAAATTACTTCTAATTCCGGTTGGGACACCAAAGCAAATCTGGAATTCCTTACTGAAGTTCTCGATCAGTTTAACAGCGCTGGTATTCGTACTTCCGTTTTTGTGGCAGCCGATCCTGAAATGGTGGAATATGCAGCAAAAGCGGGAGCGGATCGTGTCGAACTGTATACCGAACCATACGCAACGAACTATCCGAAGAATCCGGAAGCTGCCATCGCTCCTTTTATCGAAGCCGCGAAGACTGCCCGTAAACTGGGTATCGGATTGAACGCCGGACACGACTTGAGTCTGGTTAATTTAAATTATTTCTATAAAAACATTCCTTGGGTGGATGAAGTCTCCATCGGACATGCGTTGATTAGCGATGCATTGTATCTGGGACTCGAACGTACCATTCAGGAATATAAAAACTGTCTACGCTCATGAATGCAATGATCTTGTTAGCCCAAGGGGCTATGAATATGGCCGACTCGCTGGCTACTGCCAACCCCGTATTGACGGAGGTGAACGCTCCTGAAATGAACATGCTTGATATGGCTATCAAGGGTGGATGGATTATGATTGTATTGGGCGTACTGTCGGTTGTCTGTTTCTATATCCTGTTTGAACGTAACTACATGATTCGCAAGGCAGGAAAAGAGGACCCGATGTTTATGGAGCGGATTAAAGACTATATTCATAGCGGTGAGATCAAAGCGGCTATTAACTATTGCCGTACGATAAACACCCCTTCGGCACGTATGATAGAAAAAGGGATCAGCCGTTTAGGACGTCCTATTAACGATGTACAGGTAGCTATTGAGAATGTAGGTAATATTGAAGTGGCAAAGCTGGAAAAAGGATTGACTGTAATGGCAACTATTTCCGGAGGTGCTCCGATGCTCGGATTCCTCGGTACGGTGACCGGTATGGTACGTGCATTCTATGAAATGGCGAATGCCGGAAGCGGAAACATTGATATCACTTTGCTTTCTGGTGGTATCTATGAAGCTATGATTACTACGGTCGGTGGTCTGATTGTCGGTATCATTGCTATGTTTGCCTACAATTATCTGGTGATGCTGGTAGACCGTGTGGTAAATAAAATGGAGTCTCGTACAATGGAGTTCATGGACTTGTTGAACGAGCCGGCAAAATAATAGGCTGATGGGATTAAAAAGAAGAAATAGAGTATCGCCCAATTTCAGCATGGCTTCCATGACGGACGTCATCTTCCTGTTGCTGATATTCTTTATGATAACCTCTACGGTGGTGTCGCCCAATGCTATCAAAGTCCTGTTGCCGCAAGGCAAGCAGCAGACTTCGGCCAAACCGCTGACAAGAGTGGTTATCGATAAAGACTTGAATTTCTATGCCGCTTTCGGCAATGAAAAAGAGCAGCCGGTGGCGCTGAACGATCTGACTTCATTCTTGCAGAGTTGCGCAGAGAAGGAGCCGGAAATGTACGTGGCATTGTATGCAGATGAATCGGTACCTTACCGTGAGATCGTAAGGGTATTGAACATTGCAAACGAGAATCATTTTAAGATGGTGTTGGCTACACGCCCGCCTGAAAATAAATAAGAAACAATGGACAGAAGAAAAAAGGGTGAATACATAGGAGCGCTGGGTGCACTGTTGGTGCATGTGGCAGTGATTGCTCTTTTGATTCTGGTGAGCTTTACTGTCCCTCAACCGGATGAAGATGCAGGCGGAGTGCCTGTAATGATGGGAAATGTAGACGCAGCGAGTGGCTTCGATGATCCCTCTCTGGTAGACGTGGATATCATGGATGAAGATGCGGCAGCACCCGCGGAAACAGCACCGGAACTTCCTTCGGAACAGGATTTATTGACGCAGACTGAAGAGGAAACAGTAACCCTGAAACCTAAGACGGAAGAACCGAAAAAAGAAACGGTGAAACCTAAAGAGGTGGTCAAGCCGAAAGAACCGGTGAAGAAGCCCGAAAAAACGGAAGCCGAAAAAGCTGCGGAAGCGAAACGGCTGGCAGAAGAAAAAGCGGAACGTGAACGTAAGGCTGCCGAAGAAGCTGCCAGAAAGAGGGTGTCCGGTGCGTTTGGAAAGGGAGCGCAAATGACAGGAAATAAAGGAACAGCGGCTAGTGGCACGGGAACCGAAGGTAGCAAGGAGGGAAATTCTTCTACCGGAGCGAAGACCGGAACCGGAGGTTATGGAACATTTGACCTTGGCGGACGTTCTTTAGGTACGGGCAGTTTGCCGAAGCCTGTATATAATGTGCAGGAAGAAGGACGTGTAGTGGTGAATATCACCGTGAATCCTGCAGGGCAAGTGATATCGACCAGTATTAGCCCTCAAACGAATACGGTAAATTCCGCTTTGCGTAAGGCGGCGGAGGATGCAGCGAAGAAAGCCCGTTTTAATACGATAGATGGGGTGAATAACCAGACAGGGACAATCACCTATTATTTTAACTTGAGATAGTATCATTAACCAAATATATAAAGGATTATGGGAACTGTATACGCTTTTTTTGCAGATGGTTTTGAAGAAATTGAAGCCTTTACTGCTATTGACACGTTGAGACGTGCCGGACTTAATGTAGAAATCGTATCCGTTACGCCGGATGAAATTGTAGTGGGAGCACATGACGTATCCGTCCTTTGCGATATCAACTTCGAGAATTGCGATTTCTTCGATGCTGAACTGCTGCTGTTGCCGGGAGGAATGCCGGGAGCTGCCACACTTGACAAGCACGAAGGGTTGCGTAAATTGATTCTTGATTTTGCCGCAAAAGGTAAACCTATTGCGGCCATTTGTGCTGCTCCGATGGTATTGGGTAAACTGGGACTGCTGAAAGGAAAGAAGGCTACCTGTTATCCGAGTTTTGAACAATATCTGGATGGTGCAGAATGTGTAAATGAACCTGTCGTACGTGATGGAAACATCATTACCGGTATGGGACCGGGTGCTGCCATGGAATTTGCTTTGACAATCGTTGACCTGTTGGTAGGTAAAGAAAAAGTAGACGAACTGGTAGAAGCGATGTGTGTTAAACGCTAAACCGTCCATGAAGAAATATGTAATCATTGTCGCCGGTGGAAAGGGCTTGCGAATGGGAAGTGACCTCCCGAAACAATTCCTTCCCATGGGTGATAAACCTGTGTTGATGCATACCCTGGAAGTATTTAGGAGATATGACGAAACACTTCAAATCATAGTAGTGCTTCCACGGGAACAACAGGACTTTTGGAAGCAACTTTGCCAAAAACACAGCTTTGCGGTGGAACATACCCTTGCCGATGGAGGCGAAACGCGTTTTCACTCTGTAAAGAACGGTCTGGCACTGGTGCAAGGGCCGGGACTGGTAGGGGTGCATGATGGAGTACGTCCGTTTGTGTCGGTAGAAGTGATTCGCCGTTGTTATGACTTGGCAAAAGTGCAGAAAGCAGTGATTCCTGTGGTGGATGTGGTAGAGACACTTCGCCATCTGACAGATACCGGAAGTGAAACGGTCAGCCGGAATGATTACAAGCTGGTTCAAACACCGCAGGTGTTCGATGTAGAGTTGTTGAAACAAGCCTATGCACAAGAATTTACTCCCTTCTTTACAGATGACGCTTCCGTTGTCGAAGCAATGGGAATGCCTGTGTATCTGGCGGAAGGTAACCGTGAAAATATAAAAATAACGACTCCTTTCGATTTAAAAGTGGGGAGTGCTCTTTTATAAATGTTCGATTTAGCCACACGCGACATAAAATTTATCTCCGGTGTAGGCCCTCAAAAAGCCGCTGTATTAAATAAGGAGTTGGAAATCTACTCCTTGCACGATTTAATTTATTATTTCCCTTATAAATATATTGACCGGAGCCGCATCTATTACATTCACGAAATAGATGGCAATATGCCGTATATCCAGTTGAAAGGAGAAATTCTCGGTTTCGAAACCATTGGCGAAGGACGTCAACGTCGTTTGACGGCGCACTTTTCGGATGGTACGGGAGTCGTGGATTTGGTGTGGTTTCAAGGCATTAAGTATATCTTAGGCAAGTATAAGCTGCACGAGGAATATATCATCTTCGGCAAACCGACAGTTTTCAACGGACGTATCAATGTGGCGCATCCCGATGTAGACAAGACGGAAGATTTGAAACTTTCTTCGGTGGGATTGCAACCTTATTATAATACGACGGAGAAGATGAAGCGCAGTTTCCTCAACTCTCACGCGATTGAGAAGATGATGGCAACGGTGATTCAGCAAATACAGGAGCCTCTGCCTGAAACACTTTCTTCCAAATTGCTGGCGGAATATCATCTGATGCCTTTGACGGAAGCTCTCCGGAATATCCACTTTCCGACCAATCCCGATGTGCTTCGCAGGGCGCAATATCGCCTTAAGTTCGAAGAGCTGTTTTATGTTCAACTGAATATCCTCCGCTATGCCAAAGACAGACAAAAAAGATATCGTGGATATATCTTTGAGAAAGTGGGAGAGGTGTTCAATACATTTTATACAAAGAATCTTCCTTTTCAACTGACAGGTGCACAGAAGCGGGTATTGAAGGAAATACGGAACGATGTCGGCAGTGGCAGGCAGATGAACCGCCTCTTGCAGGGAGATGTAGGAAGCGGGAAAACACTGGTTGCCTTGATGAGTATGCTGTTGGCGTTGGATAACGGTTATCAGGCTTGCATGATGGCACCCACCGAAATCTTGGCGAACCAGCATTATGAAACGATCAAAGAACTGCTCTTTGGCATGGATATCCGTGTCGAACTGCTGACAGGCTCTATTAAAGGCAAAAGGCGGGAAGCGATTCTGACCGGATTGCTGACCGGAGATGTGAAGATATTAATAGGAACGCATGCCGTTATTGAAGATACTGTCAATTTCTCTTCTTTAGGTTTCGTTGTTATCGACGAACAGCATCGCTTTGGCGTGGCACAACGCGCCCGCCTTTGGAGTAAGAATGTTCAACCTCCACATGTGCTCGTGATGACTGCTACCCCGATCCCACGCACTTTGGCAATGACATTGTATGGTGATTTGGACGTGTCTGTTATCGACGAGCTTCCACCCGGAAGAAAACCGATTACTACCATCCACCAATTTGATAACCGCCGGGAAAGTATGTACCGTTCGGTGCACAAACAAATTGAAGAAGGACGTCAGGTCTACATTGTCTATCCGCTGATTAAAGAAAGCGAAAAGATTGATTTGAAGAACCTTGAAGAAGGATATCAACATGTTCTGGAAGAGTTTCCGAAATGTACGGTTTGTAAAGTGCATGGCAAAATGAAACCAGCCGAGAAGGATGAGCAAATGCAGCTTTTTGTTTCGGGCAAAGCGCAGATCATGGTGGCTACTACCGTCATTGAAGTCGGAGTGAACGTCCCGAATGCTTCGGTGATGATTATTGAAAATGCAGAACGTTTCGGGCTTTCGCAGTTACATCAGTTGCGTGGACGGGTAGGACGTGGAGCGGAGCAGTCTTATTGTATTCTGGTGACGAATTATAAGTTGACGGAGGACACCCGGAAACGATTGGAAATCATGGTACGTACCAATGATGGTTTCGAAATAGCCGAGGCCGATTTGAAATTGCGTGGCCCCGGTGATCTTGAAGGTACGCAGCAAAGCGGCATCGCTTTCGATTTGAAGATTGCGGATATTGTACGCGACGGGCAACTGTTGCAATACGTTCGTGCCATAGCTGAAAGTATTGTGGAACAAGACCCTGCGGCACAGAATCCCGAGAATGAAATCTTGTGGCGGCAACTTAAAGCCTTGCGGAAAACGAATGTTAACTGGGCTGCCATAAGTTGAAAAACGGTTAAACATGCAGTTTATTTGCGTAAATGTGTTGCAAAACATATTTTGTCCCTATCCTCCCTATTTATAGGAGTTTAACGGCTCAATTGTTCCCTCTTTTTGTACTAAGCATCTGAAAAATAGTTAATAACTCTCTTGCCTTTTCATAGGAAAATACTACCTTTGGGGGAATTTTTTTAGTAAATGTATTGTTTAACCATTTGCAAAGTCGAGTATTATGCTTGAAAAAACGCTGGTCATTTTAAAACCATGTACCCTTCAACGGGGATTGGTTGGTGAGATTACTCATCTCTTTGAACGTAAAGGATTACGGTTGGCCGGCATGAAGATGATGCAACTGACTGATGAATTGTTAAGCGAACATTATGCCCACCTTAGCGGCAAACCTTTCTTTCAGCGTGTGAAAGATTCGATGATGGCAACTCCTGTCATTGTTTGTTGTTTCGAAGGTGTGGATGCTATTCAAACAGTCCGTACGTTGGCGGGACCGACTAATGGACGTTTAGCTGCTCCAGGCACCATTCGCGGGGATTACAGTATGAGCTTTCAAGAGAATATCGTTCATACATCCGATTCTCCGGAGACTGCAGCTATTGAATTAACGAGATTTTTTAAACCGGAAGAAATATTCGATTACAAGCAGGCTACATTTGATTACCTGTATGCAAACGACGAATATTAATTGAATTGACAAAGAAGGAATGAATTTTAGCATTATTAAAACAGGATTGGTCGCTGTTGCGGCTATGGTCAGTCTGAGCTCTTTCTCGCAAGACTTGATTGCCCGCCAAGCACCGATAGACAAGAAATTAAAATCAGTAGACTCTTTGGCCTTGCAGAAGCAAATCCGTGCCGAACAGTCCGAATATCCCGCCCTAAGTCTTTATCCAAACTGGAACAACCAGTATGTGCATGCTTACGGAAATGCTATTATCCCTGATACGTATACAATCGACCTGACAGGTTTCCATATGCCAACTCCAAGTACAAAAATTACTTCGCCTTTCGGTCCTCGTTGGAGAAGAATGCATAATGGGTTGGACTTGAAAGTGAATATAGGTGATACTATCGTAGCTGCTTTTGACGGTAAAGTACGTATCGTAAAATATGAGCGTAGAGGATATGGAAAATATGTCGTTATCCGTCATGATAATGGATTGGAAACAGTGTATGGTCATTTATCAAAACAATTGGTTGAAGAAAACCAATTAGTGAAAGCCGGAGAAGTAATCGGTTTGGGTGGTAACACCGGACGTTCTACTGGTTCGCATCTTCATTTCGAAACCCGCTTCCTGGGGATTGCAATTAATCCGATTTATATGTTCGACTTCCCGAAACAAGATATCGTTGCCGATACTTATACGTTCCGCAAAGCAAAAGGCGTGAAGCGTGCTGGTTCTCATGATACTCAAGTGGCTGACGGTACCATCCGTTATCACAAGGTGAAGAGTGGCGATACATTGTCCCGCATTGCTAAATTGCGTGGCGTATCAGTCAGTACACTTTGCAAACTGAACCGTATCAAACCGACTACTACTTTGCGTATCGGACAGGTTTTGCGTTGTTCATAAAAAATATAGCTTATAAAACAGTAATACAATATCTTTAGGAGAGGGCACTTTAATATAATTTAGAGTGCCCTCTTTCTGTTTTTACTTAATTATTGTTACCTTTGCGCACTATTTGGAAGAAGATGAAAGATACCAAGCAACAATTTGAACATGTCATCGCTTTGTGCCGTGACTTATTTTCCAAGAAGCTGCACGATTACGGGCCTGCATGGCGTATCCTGCGTCCGGCTTCGGTGACTGACCAGATTTTTATTAAAGCCAATCGGATTCGAAGTATTGAAACCAAAGGAGTAACCCTGATTGACGAGGGAATCCGTGCCGAGTTTATTGCGATTGTCAATTATGGCATCATCGGACTTATCCAGTTGGAACTGGGGTATGCCGAGTCTGCCGACATCAGCAATGAAGAAGCGATGGCTTTGTACGATAAGTATGCAAAAGAGGCATTAGAACTGATGCTTGCCAAGAATCATGATTATGATGAAGCCTGGCGGAGCATGCGTGTCAGCTCTTACACAGACTTGATTCTGATGAAAATCTACCGTACCAAGCAGATTGAGAGCTTGGCCGGCAATACATTGGTGTCAGAAGGTATTGATGCCAATTATATGGATATGATTAATTACTCTGTTTTCGGACTGATTAAGATAGAATTTGAAGGATAAGAACTTACATATCATTCAGGAGGTAGTGGCGAATATGTGTCGCTTTCTTTTGGCGGCATCGTTCATCTTTTCCGGATTTGTAAAGGCAGTTGATCCGCTGGGTTTCCAGTATAAGATACAGGATTATCTGACTGCATTCGGAATGGCTTCCTGGTTCCCTTCATTCTTCCCTTTATTGGGAGGTATCGTTTTATCCGCCGTTGAGTTTTTTATAGGTATCTCTTTGTTCTTTGCAACAAGAAGAACATTGGCTACCTCATTGGCTTTGATGCTGATGATTTTCATGACGCCACTGACCTTGTATCTTGCCATCTTTGATCCGGTTTCAGACTGCGGTTGTTTTGGTGATGCCTGGGTGTTGACAAATTGGGAAACATTTGGAAAGAATATCATTCTGCTATTTGCGGCAATAATGGCTTTCCGTCACAGGAGGATGCTGATTCGTTTTATCAGTGTGAAGATGGAGTGGCTGGTTTCTCTTTATACGCTGTTTTTTGTGTTTACTTTATCGTTCTATTGTCTGGACCGTTTGCCTGTTTTAGACTTTCGTCCTTACAAGATCGGAAAGAATATCCTGGAAGGAATGACAATGCCCGAAGGAGCCAAACCAAGCGTATATGAAAGCATCTTTATCCTGGAGAAGAACGGAGAGCAGAAAGAATTTACGTTGGATAACTATCCGGATAGTACCTGGACATTTGTCGATACGCGTACCATCCTTAAGGAAAAAGGATATGAACCGGCTATTCACGATTTCTCTATGATAGATCTGAATACGGGGGAAGATATAACAAACGATGTATTGACAGATATAGGATATACTTTCCTGTTGGTTGCCCATCGGATTGAAGAGGCGGATGATAGTAACATTGATTTGATTAATGAGATATATGACTATTCGGTGGAGCATGGCTACAAATTCTATTGCCTCACTTCTTCACCGGAGGAACAGATAGAATTGTGGAAGGACAAGACAGGAGCCGAATATCCTTTCTGCCAAATGGATGATATAACATTGAAGACGATGGTTCGCTCTAACCCGGGATTGATGTTGATTAAGAACGGAACCATTCTGAATAAATGGAGCGATGAGGATATACCGGATGAATACGTACTGACGGACAAACTGGAGAATCTGCCGCTAGGAAAGCAGAAAGTGAGCAGTGACGCTCATACGGTAGGATATGTCTTCCTGTGGTTTGTTATTCCATTGTTGTTAGTGCTTGGGGTGGATGTGTTGGTCGTTCGCCGCCGGGAACGGAAAACCGCGAAGCGGAAGCAACAAGAAGAAGAGATAAAAAGCAAAGAACCGGAAACAAAGAATCAAGGAATAGAAGAACAAGAATAAGAAAAAATGATAACGAGCGACCCTCTGTAACGAACACTAACCTGAATCGTTCAATCGTCAATCGTCCAATCGTAAATTTATTAACCCTTTAAAATAAAAAAACAAAATGAGAAAGAACATTGTTGCAGGAAACTGGAAAATGAACAAAACCCTTCAAGAGGGTATCGCTTTGGCTAAAGAACTGAACGAAGCATTGGCTAACGAAAAGCCTAACTGTGATGTAATCATCTGTACTCCGTTCATCCACCTGGCTTCTGTTACTCCGTTGGTAGACGCTGCTAAGATTGGTGTAGGTGCTGAAAACTGTGCAGACAAAGCATCAGGTGCTTATACAGGTGAAGTTTCTGCTGAAATGGTTGCTTCTACTGGTGCAAAATATGTAATTCTGGGACACTCTGAACGTCGTGCATACTACGGTGAAACAGTTGCTATCCTTGAAGAAAAAGTAAAATTGGCTTTGGCTAACGGTCTGACTCCGATTTTCTGTATCGGTGAAGTGTTGGAAGAACGCGAAGCTAACAAGCAAAACGAAGTAGTAGCTGCACAAATGGAATCTGTATTCTCTCTGTCGGCTGAAGACTTCTCTAAGATTGTATTGGCTTACGAACCGGTTTGGGCTATTGGTACAGGTAAAACTGCTTCTCCTGAACAAGCACAGGAAATCCATGCCTTCATTCGTTCTATCGTAGCTGACAAGTATGGCAAAGAAATCGCAGACAATACTTCTATCCTTTACGGTGGTAGCTGCAAACCTTCTAACGCTAAAGAACTGTTCGCTAACCCGGACGTTGATGGTGGTTTGATTGGTGGTGCTGCTCTGAAAGTATCTGATTTCAAAGGTATCATTGATGCTTTTAACGCATAATTAAAACTTCTTTCAGGCACGGATTTCACGGATTACACGGTATAGTTTAGTCCAAGAGATTTCGAAAACTGTGTAACCCGCGTAATCCGTGCCTAAATATTATTTATAGAATGAGAAAACTAGCTTTACTTACTTTGTTGTTGGTATTGGCAGTTGTCGGTGTACAGGCACAGGGCATTGTCAAAAGTCTGGAACGTAACGTTCCGGGACAAGGAAAGGTGACTATTCATCAAGATCCCCGTATTGAGGCTCTGATAGGGATGGAACGTCCTGCAACAGGTGAACAGAAAGTAATAAAGACTTCCGGGTTCAGAATACAGGCGTATGCCGGTAACAATACTCGTCAGGCTAAGAATGATGCTTATCATGTAGCATCACGCGTTAAAGAGTATTTCCCTGAATTGACAGTATATACTTCGTTCAATCCACCTCGTTGGCTTTGTCGTGTAGGTGATTTCCGGAGCATTGAAGAGGCGGACGCAATGATGCGTCGGTTGAAGGCTACCGGTGTGTTCAAAGAGGTTTCTATTGTAAGAGACCAGATCAATATTCCTTTATAATTGTATCATGTTAGAAAAAGAAGAAATTGTTTCTCCGAATCTGGAGGAGTTGAAGAGTCATTATCGTAGTATTATAACTTTGTTGGGTGAAGATGCCGAACGGGAAGGATTATTGAAAACTCCGGAACGGGTGGCTAAAGCAATGTTAAGCTTGACGAAAGGGTATCACATGGATCCTCATGAAGTGCTTCGCTCTGCTAAATTCCAGGAAGAATACAGTCAGATGGTGATTGTGAAAGATATCGATTTCTTCTCCCTTTGCGAACATCACATGTTGCCGTTCTACGGGAAGGCACACGTGGCTTATATTCCTAACGGCTATATCACCGGGTTGAGCAAGATAGCCCGTGTAGTCGATATATTCTCTCATCGCCTGCAAGTGCAGGAACGCATGACACTGCAAATCAAAGAGTGTATTCAGGAAACACTGAATCCGTTGGGTGTAATGGTGGTAGTGGAAGCCAAACACATGTGTATGCAGATGCGTGGTGTAGAAAAACAAAACTCTATTACTACTACTTCGGATTTTACCGGGGCTTTCAATCAGGCAAAAACTCGTGAAGAGTTTATGAATCTGATTCAACACGGGACTTTGTAGAGAAAACCTGGTAGGAGACGTTATTTGGTTTCGGTATCGGGGAAGGCAGGCTTCGGTACCGATGAAGAGGGGGGGGCACCGATGAAGACATCTCTCGGCACCGATGAGGAATCATCGCAGAACAACCCTGTCACCCAATCGTTTTGCCATGATGCTTTGTACGGTCTTCAACTCATTAAAGCGTTTCATAAGCGAATCACATTTTTCATTATCATGGGCGAGAGCAGGATCTTGCAGGGCATAAAGCATGTGCTTCAATTCCTCTGTTACAATTGCATATTTGAAGTTAATCATTAACATCGGAACCATTTCATAGAGACGCTCTTCATCTGTTACGATCTTTTGGGATTTGGAGTGGTATTTACTAAGCTGATACCGCACATTAATCAAATCCACACTCAATTTACTGATTACCGGATCAGGATGTGCCAGAAAATAACGTTCAGCAATGAAATTGGAATCATGCATGTGTGCAGCAGCTTCCGATAACATTTGGCGGTGCAACGGATTATGAAAAGCTAACTCATCTTCTTTTAAATCATTAATCACATATTCTATAACGGTTACCGGAATCTCGTTTCCTTCTTCATCAGTCAGGTTACACATGATTTTTTCTCCATAACGAACTACCGCTTGTAATATCAGCCGTTCGAATTTGTAGAATTCTTGTCCTTCCTTTCCTTCCTGGGGGATAAAAGATGCATAGTTGTCTTCCTGCAGAGCGGGAGGAACCTCTGTATATCCGTTATCTATTTCAGGGGGCAACGGAATATCTCCGTTGGGCATCGGAGCATTTTCAGGCGGTGTCCCTTGAGACATTGTAGCTGTTCTTTCAGCCATCCGGCGTTCCCGTTCCGTCTGTTCAGCTCGTTTCTCTGCTTGAGTTTCCCGTCTTTTGGCAACTTCCGATACCAACAGCTTATCTTCTACATGAAGTAGCTGTGCACATTCTTTGATATAGACATCTCTGACAATCGCTTCCGGGATAACAGAAATACTTTGCACCAAGTTACCAATCAGTTCCGCACGCTTGATGGGATCTTTTCCTGCATCCTCCAGCAGCAAGTTTGTTTTGAAGCGGATAAAGTCCGTTTCATGTTCAGAGATGAAAGCCTGGAATTCCGTTGAGTTATGTTTGCGGGCAAAAGAGTCCGGGTCGTCCCCATCGGGAAGAAGACAGACTTTGATATTCATACCTTCCTCCAATAACATGTCAATTCCCCGGATAGAGGCCTTGATACCCGCTGCGTCACCATCGTAAAGCACAGTCATATTGTTGGTGAACCGGTGAATCATACGGATTTGTCCCGGTGTAAGGGCTGTTCCCGAAGAAGCAACCACATTCTCTATACCGGATTGATGCATGGAGATTACATCCGTGTAACCTTCAACCAAAAAACAACGGTCTTGTTTTACAATAGCCTGTTTGGCAAAATATATACCGTATAATTCGTTACTTTTATGATAGATTTCCGATTCGGGTGAATTGACGTATTTTACTTTAACCCCTTTCGTTGCACTGGCAAGTACACGTCCGCCAAAAGCCACCACTTTACCGGAAAGCGTATGGACAGGGAAAATTACACGTCCCCAAAAACGATCTCGCAATCGGTGGTCGTCCGTTTCGTAGCAAAGTCCGGTTTTTACCAGATACTCTTTTTTATATCCTTTTTGGATTGCCTCTTTGGCGAATGCATCGTGACTTTCAGTACAGTAGCCTAGTTGGAATTTCTCAATAATGTCATCGCGAAAACCACGGTTGCGGAAATAAGCCATACCGATGCTACGCCCGTCTATATGATTTTTTAGTATGTTTTGGAAATAATCGCGCGCAAAGTTATTGACGATAAACAGACTTTCACGTTCGCTTTGCACAAACTTCTCTTCATCGCTTAATTCCCGCTCCTTGATTTCAATATTGTATTTCTTGGCAAGGTACTTCAGCGCTTCCGGATATGACATCTGCTCGTGCTCCATAATGAAATGCACTGCGTTTCCACCTTTTCCACAAGCAAAACATTTGCATAATCCCTTGGCGGGAGAGACATAAAAAGAAGGGGTTTTATCACTATGGAACGGACACAAACCGACGTAATTGACACCACGTTTGCGCAGGGTGACAAAATCTGAAACGACATCCATAATTTGTGCCGCGTCCAATATTCGGTCTATGGTAACTTGATCTATCATTCTTTCTCCTGTGAATCCGTTTTTGCGGATACAAAGGTACACATAAAAAAATCCCCTGCAAACAAAAAAGTATGCAGAGGATCGTAAAATCTTGCCTATATAAGGGATGGTTCTGTAACCGGAGAGGCACACGGAAGATTATTATTTCCCCTGATCCCTCTCTATATAATGGATTATTTAATCTTCTCCCGAATCTTAGTCAGATACTTTTTCATTCCTTCCGCATCTTTGTTCTCAATAATTTCGAGAAGATTTTTCAACTCCGTGCGGATATTGGCTACCTGTCCCGGAGTGCGTGGGTTGAACAGGATTTCCTGAAGCAGGTAGTCGTCTTCGCTTAATAGGCCTTTGGCAATTGCCATGTGCTTCTTGAACGTAGTTCCCGGAGCTTCCTGATGTTTCATTACGGCAGCAAATACAAAAGTCGATACGAACGGAATAGAAAGCGAGTAAGCTACTGTTTCGTCGTGTTCGTCGAACGTATATTCGAAGATGTTCAAACGCAATGTCTGATAGAGATCTTTGAAGAATATTTTTCCCAGGTGGTCTCCTTCACTGATGATGATGGCATTTTCGCTGCTTAGATTACTAAGACTAGCAAAAGTAGGGCCAAACATCGGGTGGCTGGAGACATAACGGAAACCGCTTTCTTCATAAAACTTCTTCAGTCCTGTTTTTACAGAGGCAATGTCACTAATGATACAGTCTTTCGGTAACACAGGCAATACTTTATGAAAGGCATCCAGCGTGTACTTCACTGTAACGGCATTAATAACCAGTTCCGGTTCAAAGTCCTTAATCTCCTCCAATGTGGTGAAACGATACGTGTTATAGACAAAACGCAACTGGTGCGGGTTGACGTCGAACACGGCCGTCTCATGTTGAAAGCTTAATATATCAGTAAAGAAAGAGCCCATTTTGCCGGCTCCAAGGATTAATATTCTCATAATGTTTATTTAAAAATCCTTTCCCTAACCTTCTCCCAAGGAGAACAGACTAAAAGTTACTCTTGTCAATATGAACAGTAAGGTTACTTTCTTTCCTCTCTTTGGAAGAGGGTTAGTGGAGAGGCTGCTTTTTATTTATTAATAATTTCCATCTGTTGACGAACCGATTCTTCGTGGATGGCTTCGAAAATTTTCTTCATAAACTCGCTGTCCATACCACACTGTTCGCCCTGCGCGCCACGTTTTTCCAAGATTTCATTGTAACGTCCGGCTTGAAGAACGGTGATTCCATGCTCTTTTTTGTAAGTACCGATTTCGCGGGCTACGCGCATTCTTTTTGATAGTTCCTGAATGATATTGTCGTCACATTCGTCAATTTGTTTACGGAGTTGTGCCAGACTTTCGGTAGATTGCGTTTCAGTACGGATCACCAGTAGATTGAGGATATAGTCGAGTACGTCCGGAGTAACCTGTTGAGACGCATCACTCCAAGCACAGTCCGGATTGCAGTGGCTTTCTACGATCAGACCGTCGAAGTTCAAGTCCATCGCCTGTTGGCAAAGCGGAGCTACTAACTCACGTTTTCCACCGATATGACTCGGATCACAGAAAATCGGAAGATTAGGGATACGGCGGCGCAGTTCGATAGGAATATGCCATTGGGGAAGATTACGGTAGATCTTCTTGTCATAGCTGCTGAAACCACGGTGGATAGCCCCCAGGCGTTTCAAACCAGCGTTGTTGATACGTTCCAGTGCTCCGATCCATAATTCGAGATCCGGGTTCACCGGGTTCTTAACCAATACGGGGATATCAACACCTTTCAGCGCATCAGCGATTTCCTGTACGGCGAAGGGATTGGCAGTGGTACGCGCACCTACCCAAAGAATATCGATGCCCGCTTTCAGACATTCGTAAACATGTTTGGCTGTTGCTACTTCCGTAGAAACATACATTCCTGTTTCTTTCTTTACCTCTTTCAACCAGGCAAGACCTTCTACGCCGATACCTTCGAAACCTCCCGGTTTGGTACGCGGTTTCCAGATGCCGGCACGATATATTTTCTGTCCTTTTGCAGCCAGTTGTTTGGCTGTATCCATTACTTGTTCTTCAGTTTCTGCGCTACAAGGGCCGGCAATGACAATCGGTCTTTTAGCTTCAATGCCCGGTAATAAAATTGATTCGAGTTCCATATTCTTATTTGTTTTTATTCTTTTAATAACTTGTTTTCGTTGAAATTATTCTGTCTCATTATGCTGCTGTTTTCTTCTCTTTTTCTTTGAAGAGAGAACAACAGAAACCTATATTCTTTTTATTCTTTCCAGTGCTTCCGCCAACTTATTGTCTTTGCAACAAAGAGAGATACGAATATATCTTGCTCCGTTACTGCCGAAAATAAATCCCGGAGTGATAAACACTCTTGCTTCATGCAATACCTTTTCCGTTAGCTCCTCTACATCCTTGCAGGAAGCGGGAATCTTTCCCCAAAGGAACATTCCTACTTGTTTTTCGTCGTAGGTGCATCCCAATGTTTTCATAATTTCACCGGCGAGGTGACGACGGTTGCGATAGTTTTCGTTATTGCCTTCATACCAGTCTGCTTCTGCTTCAAGAGCAGTTGCTGCAGCTAGTTGCATGGCACGGAACATACCGCTGTCGATATTACTTTTCACTTTCAATATCCATTGTACGAATTCTGCGTTCGATGCCAACATACCGATACGCCAGCCGGGCATATTGTGACTCTTGCTCATAGAGTTGAACTCGATGCAACAGTCTTTGGCTCCCGGCACACTTAGAATACTGATAGGCTTATCGTTCAGGATAAAGCTGTACGGATTGTCGTTCACAATCACGATATTCTTTCGGCGGGCAAAATCAACAAGGCGCTCATAGATTTCCGGAGTAGCATTGGCTCCTGTCGGCATATTCGGGTAGTTGGTCCACATCAGTTTTACACGACTAAGATCCATCTTTTCCAGTGCCTCAAAGTCGGGCATCCAACCGTCTTCTTCTTTCAGGTCATAGTTGATAACTTCCGCGCCAAGTATTTTACTTAAAGAAGTATAGGTGGGGTATCCCGGATTCGGGACTAACACCTGCTCACCCGGATTGACAAATGCCAGCGTAACATGGAGGATTCCTTCTTTCGAACCGATCAATGGTTGTATTTCCGTATTCGGATTCAGTTCCACTCGGTACCAGCGTTGATACCAATTGGCGAAACCTTTGCGCAGTTCGGGGATACCTACATACGGTTGATAACCGTGTCCGTTGGGATCATGAGCATTGTTGCACAATGTTTCGATGGTTTCCTTCGAAGGAGGCATATCGGGGCTTCCGATACCGAGGCTGATGACATCTTTTCCTTCAGCATTCATCTGTGCTACCTCTTTAAGTTTCTTTGAGAAGTAGTATTCGCTAACACTTGCCAATCTGTCGGCAGGAGCGATTTTATACGTTTGACTTTCCTTCTGCATATTCGCCTAATAATTTAAGTTCTTTGGTTAATGGAGTGATTGCGGCAATAGATTGCTTGTATCTTAGATAATCGTTGAAAGCCACATCTACGTAAAATTGGTATTCCCATTCCCGTCCGATGATTGGCAACGATTGGATTTTTGTCAGATTGATATTATAGAACGATAGAATAGACAAAACCTGTGACAGACTACCTTCTGTGTGCGGAAGAGTGAATACCATACTCGCTTTGTTGGTTGCGTTGACATGATGTTGGCGGAGTTCGTCCACTTGCCAGGGATCGGCAACTACCAGAAAACGGGTGAAGTTGTGTTTGTTCGTTTCAATGCCTTCCTGAAGAATTTTCATGCCGTAACGTTCGGCTGCTGCTTTGGAGCAGATAGCGGCATGGCCTTTCAGACTTTCATTCTTGATGATTTCCGCGCTGCGGGCAGTATCTTCACCTTCCACTACTTTCAACTGTGGGTGCTGATTCAGAAATTCGCGACATTGCATCAGGGCGATAGGGTGGGAGTTGACTTCAGTCAGGTCTTCCCAACTCTCATCAGGGAGACAGACGAAGCTGTGCGAGATACGCAGTTTGTATTCACCGATGATTTGTGTGCCGCTTTGTCGCAGCAACTCATTGTTGTGCAGCAAGCTTCCCGCAATTGTATTCTCGATGGCTAGCATTCCGATAACCTGGCTGTCTTTTCGTATCGAAGTAAACACGTCTTCGAAGTTGGCACAACAGATTAACTCTATTTCTTCTCCCTCGAAGTACTTGTGTGCGGCGATATCATGATATGAGCCGAGTGTTCCTTGAATTGCTATCTTTTTCATTGTTCTAATGTATTATATAAAAAAATCCCGCGTCCATATTGGAGCGGGATTCATATGATTGATTTCTCTATTCAGTCCTTAAGCATCACTGTCACTTGATACATACAAACTCCCGCTCTACTTTGTTGCTAAAGTAAAAGTAAAAAAAGAAGTAATATGCATAAGTAAATGATTTCATTCGAATCTTTGTTTTTTGCTTTGGTTTCTAATTCTGGGGCAAAAGTAATAATTTTCTGTTAGATGCAAACAAAAAACGATATTTTTTTTGTTTTTTCATCAAAAACAAATGAAAAGGTCATTCTGTTTTGAGCTTTACATGTCGTCTTTCTCTGGTTTGCGTGTAGCCTTTTCTTTCATTAAGGCTGAAAGCCTTCTATTATATAGCGTAGGGCATCGCCCTACGTAAAAGCATACACCTAACATAAGCCCTGAAAGGGCGGGACTACTTGGACGTTTACGTCTTTCATAGTATGATTCTATATAAACTCTTCATTATATTCAACCTGATATTCTTTTAGAAACATTTTCAGTTCATCTTGGAAGGTCATTTTTTTGTGATGCTCTTTTTGTCCCAGAATATATCGAGTTACAGTCTCAACTTTTGATTGACTGACTGAGAAAGCTCCATATCCTTCTTGCCAGGAGAAATCATGATATGAGGGTCCTAAACTTTTTATCCATTTTGACGAACTACGTTTTACTTCTTCTACCATTTTGGATAATGCGATGTTTTTGTTGAGAATACATAGGATATGTATATGATTGGTAAATCCGCCTACTATGATAGGTGGGCAGTCTATGTTTTTCAGAATGCCGGAGATGTATTTGGATATTTCTGATAATTTATCCTCGTTTATACTGTCCTTCCTGTATTTAGTGCTGAAAGTCAGATGAATATAGTTCTTTGATAGGGATTGTGGCATATAGTTAGTTCATGTTCCGCCCTTTCAGGGCTTGTATTTGGGTTTTATAAATACGTAGGGCGATGCCCTACGCTATATAATGGAAGGCTTTCAGCCTTATCAATGTTGATGTCAATCTGTCCTGATAGTTTCTACGCTATATAATGGAAGGCTTTCAGCCTTATCAATGTTGATGTCAATCCGTCCTGATAGTTTCTACGCTATATAATGGAAGGCTTTCAGCTTTATCAATGTTGATGTCAATCCGTCCTGATAGTTTCTACACTATATAATGGAAGACTTTCAGCTTATCAAGCTGATATCAATCCGTCGTTTCTGATAGTTCCTACACTATATAATGATAGGCTTTCGGTCTTATTTTAAAAGATTCCCGGCAGTGCCTCCGGTTTCGGTCCCAAGTTTTTGAATTCTCCATTCAGACCAGCTTCCTCCTTCGGATTCAGTTCCAAAGACTTCTTCATGTCCTCTACAGAACCATCCTTATCACCATTCAGCAATTTAGCACGTCCGCGTTCTTTGTAGGCCTCTGCAAAGTTCGGATTCAGTTCGATGGCTTCATCAAACAGTCCGATGGCTTCCGTCAGCTTCTTCTGATTGATATAAAGTTGTCCTAAATAAAGGTAAGCCTGTTCGTTGAACGGGTTTATTTCCGTCACCAGTTTGTAATCCTCTTCCGCTTCCTCGCCCTGACCGTTGGATTCTTTCACTTTTCCACGCAGGAGCATGGCAGTTTCTTCCTCCGGATTTTGAGCAAGTACGGCGTCTATATCCTCCATCATTTCTTTATACTGTTTCAGGTTCAGCAAAGCTTCTGCACGTAGCAGGCGGGCTTCGATGAAATCGTCTTTCAAAGTGATCGCTTTGGTGAGATGGGCAATGGTCATTAGGTCGTCGTTTTGTCCCTTACGGGCTTTTCCTAGCAGATAATGAGCTACGGCATTTCCTTCCTCAATGGCAATTGCTTTATTGGCAGCCTCTTCCATGGCCTGATAATCTTCCTGGATAAAGCATACATTTGCCAGTGTCAGGAAAGTACTCGTGAGATGAGGTTCCATGGCAGCCATTTTTTCCAACAGTTCGCGGGCTTTTGCCGTTTCTCCCATCTGAATGTAGAGTTGGCTAAGATAGCCCATTGTTTCAAACTCTTCCTGAATGGCAAGAGCTTCTGTAAAACATTTTACTGCATAATCCGGACGTCCCATGCGTTGCGCACGTAAACCGTCGTATTTAAAAATCTCGAAATTTTTCTGATCGTTTTTCTGATTTTCACTTTCCGGAGTTTCCGACTTACCGGAGAAGAAAGATTTAAAAAAGTTCGGCATGACTGTGTTATTTTTGAGTTACCTTGCAAAGGTAGTAACTTATTTTGAAATATGTATCATTCCATCCTGCATCTTCCATTCACCTTCCTCCAATAAATATTGGATGACTTCACTGACTCTCTCTTTCTCCGCTTCTATTTTCTCGGCTATTTCTGCCGGCGTATGCGGTTTTTGGGCAAGTAATTCTGCTATTTTCTTTTTCAGTTCTTCAAGAGACTCCCCGGTCAGCGTATCTGTTGCACGGTGACTAAGGCAAACATCACATTGTCCGCAGTTATGCTCGTTTTTCTCTCCGAAGTAGCGGAGCAGCATCCGGCTTCGGCACACATTCTCCGAAATGACATATTCTTCCATCGCCTTGATGCGAGCTTCATACCGGGCTTTACGCTCTTCGTAGACAGCAGGGGGGATGTGCACAAAACGAAGTTCCTGCCGTTCGCGTGTATATATAATATAAGGAGTCTTTTTGTGCGGAATATAATCTACGATGCGACGTTTGGTAAGCGTGACCAATATGTTATAAATCTGTTCGCGGGTCAGTCCGGTACGTACGGACAGGGTGGCTTCGCTGATATAGGCATAATCGGTGAACACTCCGGTGTAAGAACGGAGAATCATCTGTATCAGAGCTTCCGCTTCCGTTCCCATTTCCCGCAGTTTGTACAGTTCGTCCCGGCGAATCGTAAAAAGAATACGGGAAGCGTTGTCCTGTTCGTCCGTATATTCCAGATAACCTGCTTGAGTCAGTATCTTCAGCGCACTGTCTACCGGAACCGGGAAGTATTTGAACTTCCGGCAAAACTCTTCCAGGTTAAATTCACGTACACATTGGAAACCGTCGCCCATTGCCATCTGATAGTAATATTGCAGATGCTCGTACACATTGAGGATATATTCTTTATCGGGAAAAGTATCCACTACACGCCTGTGTAACGTCGTTCTGTCCGTTTTAGTATATAAGATTACGGCATACGCTTTCTCACCGTCTCTTCCTGCACGTCCGGCTTCCTGAAAGTAGGCTTCGAGAGAATCAGGGAGGTCAAGATGTAATACGATACGCACATCAGGCTTATCGATCCCCATGCCAAAGGCATTGGTAGCTACCATCACGCGAACTTCTCCGCTTTGCCAGCGTTTTTGACGGAGGTCCTTTACGGCATTATCCAGTCCGGCGTGATAAAAGTCGGCGGTGATATCTTCATTTACCAGTAATTCGGTGATTTCTTTGGTCCGTCGTCTGTTGCGGACATAGATAATGGCGCTGCCCGGTACCTTTCGTAAGATATGCAACAGTTCTTGAGTCTTGTTATCCGTTTGCCGTACCATATACGCCAGGTTTTTCCGCTCGAAACTCATGCGGAAAACATTCTCTTCACGGAAATCCAAGCGAGCTTGAATATCTTTCACCACTTCCGGAGTGGCGGTGGCGGTCAGTGCCAGTACCGGAATTCCCGGTAACAGCGCCCGTATCTCGGCAATTTTCAGGTAAGCGGGGCGGAAGTCATATCCCCATTGTGAGATACAGTGACTTTCGTCAACCGTAATCATAGAGACTTTCATCGACCGCAGTTTGGTGCGGAATATGTCCGTGTCCAGACGTTCCGGAGAAATATAGAGGAATTTGTAATCACCGAAGATGCAGTTTTCAAGTGCAGTGAGAATTTCCTGCCGCGTCATGCCGGAATATACGGCAAGGGCTTTGATACCGCGTTTGCGGAGGTTCTGCACCTGGTCTTTCATCAGGGCGATGAGCGGAGTGATGACAATGCAAATCCCTTCCTGGGCGAGAGCAGGCACTTGAAAGGTGATGGACTTACCGCCTCCCGTAGGCATGAGCCCCAGTGTATCTTTGCCTTCGCCGATACTGGTGATGATCTCCTCCTGCAAGTCGCGGAAGGAGTCATATCCCCAATATTGTTTTAATATCTCCTGATACTTATTCAATCGGCTTTATATCCTCGATTTGAAGTTGAACTTCGCCACGCTTGTGCGTGTTTTCTTCAATGGTGTAACAGATGTCGAACGAACGTTTCGTTTTGATATAGCGCACGTGCGAACTCTGTCCGAACGCGATACCGTTCATTACATTATTCGATTTATTATCAACCAGTTCGAGCTTGATATGTTCCTGGTCGCGTCCCACTACTTTACTCGTTCCATAATCATAGACGTGATGAGTGCAGAAAATGGGTTTCGTGTTGTCGGGGCCGAAAGGATTAAACTTTTTCAGGTCGTTGAAGAACTTGGAAGAAATATCCCTGAAGTCGATTTCAGCATCAATTTCGATGACGGCACTGGTTTGTTCCGGCAGGATATGCCGTGAAACGTAGTCTTCGAACCGTTTGGTAAAAGCATCCACATTCTCCACTTTCATTGATAGTCCGGCGGCGTATGTATGTCCTCCGAAGTTCTCCAACAGGTCGCGGCAATGCTCGATTGCTTTATATACGTCGAAGCCGGAAACAGAACGTGCGGAACCTGTCGCCATGTCATCCGTTCGTGTCAATACCACGGCAGGGCGGTAATACACTTCCGTCAGACGGGAAGCTACGATGCCGATCACTCCTTTGTGCCATTCTTCGTTGTAGAGCACAATAGAGCGGCGGTCGGCTAATCCTTCCAGATTGGCAACGATGTTGTTTGCTTCCTCCGTCATACTCTTGTCGAGGTCTTTCCGGGTTTCGTTGTACTGGTTGATTTGTCCGGCTTTCTCAAGTGCCACCGAGAAGTCTTTTTCCGTCAGCAGGTCTACTGCTTCTTTTCCGTTCTGGATACGTCCCGACGCATTGATGCGCGGTCCGATTTTAAACACAATATCGCTGACAGTGATTTCTTTTTCAGAAAGTCCGCATACATCGATAATGGCCTTCATACCGATACTCGGGTTACTGTTCAGTTGTTTCAGACCGTGGTAGGCGAGAATACGGTTTTCACCCATAATCGGAACGATGTCCGATGCGATACTCACGGCTACGATGTCGAGCAACGGAATCAGATGATGGAATTCGATACCGTTACTAATGGCGAACGCCTGCATAAACTTGAAACCGACTCCACAACCGGAAAGGTGGGTGTACGGGTACGTGTTGTCCAGGCGTTTGGCGTTCAATATAGCTACGGCAGGCGGGAGAATATCATCCGGCACGTGATGGTCGCAAATGATAAAGTCAATCCCTTTTTCTTTGGCATACGTGATTTCCTCTACTGCTTTTATTCCGCAATCGAGTACAATAATCAGTCCCACACCGGTTTCAGCGGCGTAGTCCACTCCTTTTTTAGAAATGCCATACCCTTCGTTGTAGCGGTCGGGTATGTAGTAATCAAGGTTCGAATAGAACTGTTGAATAAACTTGTAGACCAATGCCACGGCAGTAGTACCGTCTACGTCATAATCTCCATAAATTAGAATACGTTCTTTCTTTCCCATCGCCCTGTTCAGACGTTCTACTGCAATATCCATATCCTTCATCAGGAACGGATCGTGCAGGTCGGGCAACTGCGGGCGGAAAAACTTCTTGGCATCTGCTGCCTTCGTAATTCCCCGCTGTACCAAAAGTTGTCCAAGAATCGGGCTAATCCCTAATTCCTGGGCCAATGTCTGGCTTGTCTCTGCCTGTTCGGGTGTAATGGGTCGATAATTCCATTTGTGATTCATTTTATATATTGTTTTTTCTTTTTCTGTTCTCAAGGGTTGGAAAGGCACTTCTTCCCAACAAGGGGTAAAAGTACGAAAAAAAGCGGAAGTGTATAGTAGATAAGACGAAAATATTTCAAGGCTGACTTTTTGGAGGCTGATTTCTTTTGCCTATCTTTGTAAAAAGTGCAAAGAATTAAATTTGTGAGATTTCTCTGTTTATGATAAAAAGAAACTTGTTAATCGCTATCCTGATTTTATGTTCTATCGGAATAATAAAAGGGCAAACTGTGTCGGATTCACTGGCGATCATGTCTGCCCGATGGAAAGTGGAAAGTCCTCAAAAAGGAATAATTCATAAGTATGCTTCTATCCCTCGATTATATCAAGGGACCCAGTCTGTTAGTCTGATAGAAATAGACCCCGGCGCAGGTTTGAAAGTCGATATTGCCGTTTCGGGTGAGATGAAAGAGACGAGCCGGATTGCTTCAGAACATCGTGGTATTGCAGCAATTAATGGTTCCTACTTTGATATGAAGCGGGGAAATTCGGTTTGTTTCCTGAAAGTGGGCAATCAGGTTGTTGACACAACCACTTTGAGCGAATGTAAACTGCGTGTCACAGGAGCTATGCATGTACATAAAGGGAAGATAAAGTTAATTCCCTGGAGCAGGCAGATAGAAAAAGAATACAAAGGGGAAACAGGTATAGTACTTGCTTCCGGTCCGCTAATGCTGAAAGACGGACAGATTTGCGATTGGAATTCATGTGGCACGAATTTTATCCGAACCAAGCATCCTCGTAGTGCTGTTGCCACCACTAAGGAGGGGAAAATATTGTTGATAACCGTAGACGGACGTTTCCCGGAGCAAGCCGAAGGAGTGAATATTCCGGAACTGGCACATTTGATTCGTATTTTAGGAGGTGAGGATGCGTTAAATTTGGATGGAGGCGGGTCTACTACCCTTTGGCTGTCCGGTGCATCGGATGATGGAGTCGTCAATTATCCTTGTGATAATGGGCGGTTTGACCATGCTGGGGAGCGTAAGGTGCCTAATATTCTTTATATTCATTAATACTACTCTTTAATGAGAGTATTTATTTAGCTCAATAACGGATGGGAGAGTGCTTCATCCAACTGTTTTACAGTTATGAGCATAATTGTGATATATTCCTTCCTCCATAAAGTTGAAAAAACATTGAAGTATCTGCCACCTGCAACAAAACGCGTATAATATATTAGTTTACAACTAGTTGTAGCGTTGCAGATACCTGTTGCAGATGCGTTGCAGATAGAGTATCTGCCACACTGTATAATCCATACATAAACCTATTTCCTATGAGTACGAAAGTTTATTAAATGCATTAAACTCCAGTTTCCAGGCGGGGAACTGGAGTTTCCGGTATTAGAAACTGTAGTTTCCACGGTAGGAAACGAGCGTTTCCAAGGCAGGAAACGACAGTTCCTATGTATGGAAACTGCCGTTTCTCCGTCTGGATACCAAAACTATCTTATAGCTTTACATATAGAAACCAAGCGGTTTTCTTTGGTTATATAACGCGTTGCAGATACTTTATCTGCAACGTATCTGCCGCAGGTATCTGCAACGCTCCAACTATTTGTCAGCTAGTGTATTACGCGCTTTTTGTTGCAGGTGGCAGATACTTCTATGTTTTTTCAACTTTATAGTAGGCAAATGTGGTTCAAGCCAGTTAGTCTTTTATCTTGTGCAACTTCGCCTTTTTGATAAAGAACTTGGCTAATTCTCTTCCTGCTTTGGCATACGTTTCCTGAACGCGATACCCGGAAGTGAAATCAGTACCCCAAAAGTTGTTGGCAGAAGCATTACGGATTCTGATAGAGGCTACTTGCTCACCCGTTTCAATCTTCTTCACTTTGCAGCTTAGGTCGACAGATGCATTCTGACGCATGACACCCACATTCCAACCCGGCTCGGTGAAGTCTGTATTGATTTCGATTCGATATTGAGCGCCTTCCGTACCTGCTGTGATACCAACTTCGCTCATATATTTATCGAAAAGTTCCAAGAACTTTGGCTCAAATCGTTCTTTACGGTCGCCATACCAGGCAGCTTTCCATTGATCTCCTTTGCCCTCTTCTTTTGCATTATATTCGGAGCTCTTTTTATCTACATATTCGCTTTCTGTTAGTTTTCCTACCAGCATTTCATCATAAGAGAAAGTGAATTGTATCACTTGTTGGTCCTTGATGAAGTCGATAGTTCCTGAAGTCATAACAATGCTTTGCGCAAATGAAAATGCAGTAATGCAGCTCAATAGTAGAAGTGTTGTGATAGTCTTCTTCATGGTTCGAATTTGATTTATTGTTTGTTTGTTGTTAAAAGGTACAGACAAACAGTAGATTTAGAATTCAAAACCGAATCTGACCCCTACTCCGTGTAACTCCCATGTATCGTCATAACTGGAATGGTAATAATAACCTCCGGAACTGTAACCATAATCTGTTGAGATCTCATAATCCTGGAAGTTATACATCAAAGCTAAATTCAAGGCCTTTTTCCCTTTTAAAGAAAAACGTACTCCTACTCCTATCGAAGCATACGCTCCTTCTATGTCTCCTACAGCATATCCGGTTTTTACATCGGCAAAAGGCGTCACTCTTTTGTTGATGAAGTTAGCCCTGAAGTTAGCATAGATTGGCGCAGCAACAAGATCTGCATCTGTATAGTAGTTGAGAGCAACACCACCACCAACGAAGAAATAATTATTGAATTGATAACCGTGTGAGGTTGATAATTCAATTTTGGAGGCATTGTAGTCGCTGACATCACCGATGTATGCAAAGTCCACGAAACCTTTATAGCCTTTTAATGTATTTCTTGCGGCTTTGCGGTTGTTGGCCTCTTTGCGGTAATCTCTTGTATACCGTTCTTCTTTAGTGATTTTCTCCACATCACTCATCTGACAGATGATGAGGCTGCCATCACTTGTTTTAATTTTTAAGGAAACATTGGGCACTTGCTCAATGATAACCCCTTTGATAATGCTGCCATTCTTTAAATACACTACTTCTGTGTAATTTTGTGCTGCGACATAAGTACTGATACTTAACAGTAAAGTCAGCAATAATAGTAGTTTTCTCATGTTTATATATATTATTGGTTTATAATTTCTTTAGTGCGCTATAAACAGATCCTGCCCAGTAGTTGCGCAATCCGAAACCACGTGCTTTTCCATCTGTTATCCATTCTTCAATGATCTCCTTTGTTTCAGTATTGAAGAATACGACTTCATACGTACCTCTGTTGTTTGATTTATCCAGGAACTGTGCGATAAATACCATACCTACGCCCGGCGTTTTCTGAATAGGTAATGCTTCGATAGCCGCTTTGATTTGTTCTTTACTAAGGCTATATTCTCTTTTGGTAGTCATCAGCTCGGCCAAGTTAATGTTTTCGTTCACTTGATTGACTGCATCCAGTGAGATTTCCGTTACTTCTTTTTTCAACTGTTTTCCTACGTTATACTTCTTTGCTTCTGTGATAAACAGCTCATTGATACGTCTGAAAGCATCTTTGAATTGTATCGGTGATTCATCTGCACCGAAAACTTTAGCTTGGGAGTAGTCCACTCCATAGAACTTGATAGACTGGATGTCTTTCAATGCACTCTTGCCTTGTCCGAAACAGAACAGGCTCGTACTTAAGAATAAGAATAGAATAAGTTTTTTCATATACGTTAATGTTAAAGTGATATAGTTGGTTTACTAACTTCCAAAAGTAGAAAATAATTATCGTAAATCAATGAATTTTATCGTTTTTCGACTCATTGGAGGCATTTGAATTTTTGCGATGTATTCTGCCGACTCAAAATTAATGCTTGGAGCTACTCTTACTTTCGAACGGAACAGGTCTTTTATCTCCTTGGCAAAACCTTCGCTACGGTTTTCACTTCCGATACGGATCAGAATTTCATCCGTTCCCAATTCGTTGGTGTAAACTTCAATGATGTAATTCTTTACCGAAGGAATATTGTCCAGTATGTCGAACAATGCAGGCGGATACAAAGTAGTCCCTTTGTATTTAATCATTTGCCCTTTTCGTCCGAGGATGGAACTAAGGCGAATCGTATTTCTTCCGCAGGCACAAGGTTCGGTATGATGGTAACAAATATCACCTGTCTTGAAGCGGAGCAGCGGCATACCTTCTACTCCAAGCGTCGTGATCGTCACTTCGCCAGCTTCTCCCTCTGCGACAGGACGATTGTTGTCATCCAAAAACTCTACGATGATAAGTTCCGGTTGCAAATGCCCGCCGTGGAATTCGCTACATTCGGTAAAAGACGACTGCATTTCGGTGGAAGCATAGGTGGAATATAGCTGTAAGGCAGACCATTTGTCATGTATCTTTTGTCCGAGCGTATTTAACTGAAACTCCTGATTGCGCAAAGCCTCACCGATACAGATACATTTCTGCATTGAGCACGCATTATGGTCGATATGATTCTTCTCGGCAAACTCTATCAGTTTGATAAGGAAAGAAGGAACGACCATTCCACAAGTCGGATGAATCCGGCGAATCGTGTCCCATTGCAGTTCGGGGATGCCGTTACCTACACGGATCACTCCCATGCCGAGTTCGCGTGCTCCCATGTAATAGGCAAGTCCGGCCATGAAGCGGCGGTCGATGGTAGTCATGAGTTGCAGAATATCCTTTTTACTGCATCCGGTGGTGGTGAAAGACAGGTACTCGTTGTAAGATAAACGGTCCAGGTCCTCGGAAGTGAGAACGAAAGTCACCGGATCTCCCAGTGTGCCGGAAGTCGTTACATAGTCGATGATTTGCTCCTTGTCTACACAGATGAAGTCGTCGTTATGAAGTTGCAAGTCTGTCTTGGTGGTGACAGGTATTTGTTGCAAGTCTTCAATCTTCTTTATCTGATTGATGTCAATGTGGTGTTCTTCGAACATTCGTTGGTAGAACTTGGAGTGTGCTTGCAGGTAGGTCAACGTTTGAGCTAACTTTTCTTCCTGATAGCATTTGATCTCTTCCGGTGAGCGGAACTGAATTTCAGGATTCTTTTCCATCTTTGGATTGTTTTTGAATTTTCTGTTGGATACGTTCTTTCTCTTGCAACTTGGGAATCGGTTTCTTCAATGCTTTTTGCCAGTACGCAATGGCTTGTTGCGGTTGCTGCATAGCCTCGTAATAATCTCCCATCACTTCATATACATAATATAGAGAAGGATTGGAGGCTTCGTATGTTTTTAAAACATGCTCTTCTATCTTCTCCTTTTTTCTGATCTTCTTCAATAGGAGCGGAGTCAGCTTCTTATAAGTAAGAAGATGCTGGAACTCCGGTGTTTCGGTGAATTCATCTGCCGGAATGGTCAGGTTAGAACTGTATATTTCGTGTTGCAAGTTAATCGTGTCGTTAAATATCTTGTTCAGGTCATAAGCTACATACTTTCCACATTGCCAGGGAGAGGTAGATACCCACATCAATCGTTTCTCCGGTTGGAAGATAACGGAATGATGAGCAATGAATTGATTGATAGCCATTTCGTTAGCCAGTCCCAAGTCCGCATCTTGCAAACCCTTGTGGTTGCGCAGGATAGAGGCGGCCTTGGAGGCGTCTATCGGCATATTTTCATTGATGAGTTCTTCCAATCGTGCAAAACGGTATGGACTGTCCGAAGTACGGATATTTTCCATATTTCGTTCATCCTTACTGAATTCCTCCGATTGGTAATGATTGGTGCTGATGAGTCGGTCGGATTCTTTCCCTTTAAAGAGCACTGTCTTCTCTGGGGATTTTTCAATGATAGCGGCTTTGCCATCTTTGGCAGAACCTATCAAGATGGATTCGGAGACGAATGTCTTCCGTTTCTTAGCAATGGCAAAAGCCTCATCAATCGTTGACGCATATTGCAGGATTTCTCTGGTCAGAATGGAAATAGGAGTGGCGGAACCTGTTGGAACAGCAGACTTGGCGGCATTGATCGTGACGGTCAGCCCCGTTTCGTTCATGCCGGATAGTACGCCTATCATACCGGGCCATCCTACGGAAGCGAATTTATAACCTTGATCCGGTGTATAAAAAGCCACTTGTTTATTTTCTGCGAAGGCATCTCCCACATAGAAATCGAAGTTGCGTCCGATTAGTAGAGACGAATCGGCGCTTTGTGTTCCCCAAGTGGCAAACGAACTGCATCCCACTAACATATAATCTTGCATGGCATGTCCCAGGTCGTGTGCCGAATGGTAATTCAACTGACGTTCGTAAGGAGTGCCGATAAAGTCGTATTCATGGGTACACGATAGCGAGATTCCGTAGATCTCGTTGCGGTATTCTTCGAGAACGTTCTCACCCAAATGACGGTTGAATAATACAATAAAGAACCGGAGGAACTTCAGATAACTGTCTGAAGGAACAATCTCACGAATTTGATCGACAAATACTTTCTCCTGATAATGAAGCAAATCGGAAGACAGTTTGCCGATGGCTTCTCCTCTTTGAAAGGCATCTCCTTTCACAAACAACTCCCACAATCCGCTTTCGCTGTGGCGCAGGAAGTTGCCGTCATAATATCGGAGATCGAGCGTATCATTGTAGAGCACCTCTGCCGGAACCATGGTAGTAGTACCTGCATGAGACACTTTTGTCATGATGATACTGGGTTCATGTTTCGGTGTTCGCATATCTGCTGAAAAGTAGAGATAACAGACTCCGGCTATCAATATCACAAGGAGCGACAAAAGAACGCAGCTCGTGTACTTGAATATCTTTTTGATTGTTTTATGCATTTCCTACTTTTTTAGCCAGGTATTCTTGTCCCACAAATTCCGCACAAGTGAGCATGGAAGTCAGCGTTACCCCCAGTGCGCCGTGCACATTCAGGTTTTGACCTGTGAGAAAGAGATTACCCAACCGGCTTCGTGTAGACACAAAACCGATTTGCGGACATTTATAATCTTTGATAATTCCGTATGCGGAACCGTCCACCGTTCCGGTATAGTCGCGATAACTCAACGGAGTGGTGGTGTGAATCTCTTCTATGTTGTCGGAGAAATCAATGCCATGGCTCCGAATAAAGCGAAGCAACTGTTCCGTCTTTTCCTGCTTGAAGGACCGGTAGCTTTCTCCCCGATGTTCGGGAGTGGTGTCTTTCCATGCAGAGAGTTCGTCCATATACATCGGTGTCAGAATCGAAATAACACTGGCGTATTGACTGTCTTCGGAAGAGGCTTGCATCGAAATCATGCAGTTGGTGGTCCGTCCCGGATAGAGCTGCTTGTCATACCACACTTTGTGATCTCCATGCAGATAGAGGTTACGGTTTTGGTACGGAGTGCTCTTCTTTTTCATTACCAGATAAAGCGTGAAGATGCCGTATGTGTTTTCGAGCGAACGGATGCGGGATATGTAGGCGTTCTTGATACTACGGTTTTTATCCAGTATCTCCAGGGTTCGTTGAGGGTGCATGTTGGAAATTACATAGTCGCTTTCCAACCGCTCTTTGCCGTTGATGATGACTCCCTGTACTTTTTCGTTTTCAACGATGATACGGGTGGCTTCACTGTTGTTAAGTACTGTCCCTCCATTCGCCCGGATCACGTTAATCAATCCCAGGCTGACTTGCATACTGCCGTCCACAAAACGATAAGCTCCTTCGATATAGGAATGGTTAATCATGGCATGTTCGTAGAAGGTGGAGACATCTTTCAAGCCTCCGTAGAGCAAGGCCGAGCCTGCCAGTACATTTTGTAAAGTAGGGTCCGGAGTAATATCCGCAATCAGTCCTGCGGCGGAGGTGCAGAAGTATTTCATTCCTTCCAGGGCAAGTGTGCCCTGTTTCAGATGGTCTACGCTAATCAAGTTACCAACAGTCTGAAGCTGTTCGGCATAACGTTTCAGGTTTTCTTTTTCGTGCGGGAAGGACCGGCAGATCGTTTCGATGAATTGCGGATACCCCATTGCGTAATCGTATGTTTTTCCTTTATAGTAGATTGTATCGAAAGCCTCGTCGTCCAAACGTTTCAGCTTTAGTTTGTCCATGATGCCGAAATAGCGGAAATACTGATTCATCACTTGACCTTCATCCAGACTTCCTACATAATGAATGCCTGTATCGAATAAGTGTCCTTTTCGCCGGTAGGTTTGAAAGCATCCGCCGAATTGCGTGTTTTTCTCTACGACGCATACATTGAATCCTTCTTTACTAAGAATCGCTCCACATTCCAGTCCGCCAAGGCCGCTTCCGATAATGATGATATCGTATTTACTCATGTTCGTTCGGTTTTCTGAATATATAAATAGTGTTCGAGGTATATTTGTCATTAGGAATGATTTCTACATTCATTCCGCAGGTGACTGCTATTTCCCGTAGTTGGGTTTCTGTGGTGAAATACAATTCTCCGGTAGTCCGGTTGAAATTGAAGATACGGGTGGATAGTAATTCCGTGAACCGGGTCAGCCTGTGTTTGGACGTATTTGCCGAGTTTCCGTCCCGTATGATAATCATTCCCTGCGAACGCAGCCGGTCAGCGCATTTCAACAGCAAAGTCCGTTGATGTTCATAGCTCATATAGTGAAGCATATCGTTCAGGATAAAAACATCGCTTTCCGGTAGCGGATATTCCAATGCGTTGCCGTGCCTGAACTGGAGATATTCGTTGCGTAACCATCCGTGTTGTGCCAAAGCTATTTTATCCTCATCGTAATCAATTCCTAAAATTTCCCGGTCTTCGGAAAGCAGAGACAACATATAACAGAGCGGACCGAAGCCGCAGCCGATGTCTGTAATTTGCCCTTGGGCGGGAATCAGTCGGTTGAACAGCCGGTAGTTTCTTTCCATCTTCACCTTGATACGGATATACCATTCTACGACTGGTCCTTTGTAGATATAGTTTTGGATCAGAGCTTCGTAGAAGGCAGGATTGTCCGTCGTGTTCTTTTCCCGGCAGATATGGGCGTAACCTTCCTTCATATAGGCGGATATGCGTTTGGTGCGTTCCTGGTAGGTGGTTCCGAAAGAAAGGTCGTCGGCCGGTATACGGGGAAGTATTTCCGTGTAGATGATTCCTTTGCGGATATTGAAAGGCTGTGCCTTTGCAATGATTTTGTTGTTGCCGTAGAGGAGGATCGGAAGAATATCCAGTTGCAATGTTTCTGCCAGGTAGAAAGCTCCTTTGTGGAAACGCTTCATCTTTCCGTTGTAAGTGCGTGTACCTTCGGGGAAGATAGCGATGGAGTAGCCCTCTTTTACTTTTTTCCGCATCCGTTCCATATATTGTTCGTAGCCTTCGCCTATGTAATAGAAATCGACATAGCGGATGATTGCTCCGAAGAAAGGAGAATGCCATACCCAATGGTTGGTTACCATCAGGATTTTAGACGAAAGAGACAGCAATACCAGAATATCGATGAACGACTGGTGGTTGGCGATAATAATTGCCGGATGCTGGAAACGCTCGTTGGCCTTGTTGATATGTTCTTTTTTGACGGCAGTGGCTAACAACAGAATCCCTTTGCAGGTGATTTGTATCAGTCGGCATACCAAACGTTGTTTGCTGCTTTTCCGCACAGGCACCAAATAAAGGACAGCGATCAGTACACGGAGGAAGATACAACCGATAAAGAAAAGCAGGAAGAGCAATACGGTCCGTATCAGCCCGATAAGCGTATAAGGCGGCAATCCTTTGGAAGCGGGTCCTGCAATGAAGAACCGGAAAATGAGTGGCTGAATGGTATAGGCTACCAACACCACTGCTATCATGCCGAGAATGGAAATCAGTGAAATGGATTGCAAAGCCGGATGCTTGGCAAAAACAAGTGCTCCCATACCGACAACTGTGGTGAAAGCAGAGAAGAAGATGGCTGTTTTGTGAGAATTCAGTACCTTCTGACCTGTACGGTATTTGTTTTGTAGCCCGTCCATAATGAAGATACTGAAATCGTCTCCAATGCCAAAGATAAAGGTGGACAGGATAATGTTGATGATGTTGAACTCAATCCCCAAAATTCCCATCAATCCCAAGATGATTACCCAGCTGACCAGCATCGGGAGAAAACTCATCAAGGTAAGTTCGATACGTCCGTATGAGAACCATAATGCGAAGAATATCAGGAAAGAAGAGATATACAGAATCAGGTAAAAGTCGTCATTGATGGCAGATACCCATTTATTGGCAAAGTAGGAACGGTCGAAGATGACTACATCCTGGGTTTTGCTGAAGTTCTGATACACGGTTTCCTTATTCTGGTCGCTAATCCGTATCTGGCTGATAAGCATGGTGATGGAATCGGCAGAAGTTTGCCATTCGTTCAGTAGCTTGCCGGATAAATCGTCTTCTTGTGCGGTGTAGTGATATTCACCGAAAGGTTGGTTTAGCCATTGATAAAAGGGATCGAAGCTTCCCGGACGGAAACGGTATTCAGTGGCAGCTGTTTCCAGTTGTTTACGGATTTGCTGTTGTTTTTCATCTGTCCAGTAGTCTTTCCATCTTTTCAGGCGTAGCTGTTGCTCTTGTGGAGAAATCAGAAACTGTGAGGCGGAAGCATAATCTTTAATCAGTCCCTGATCCTTCAGTGTCGATAACTTCTGATTGGTTATTGCATAAGTTTCGGTAGCCTGATTCATGTCTTTGCCTACGCTGACAAAAAGCACTGTCTTTTCGTCGCTGTCGAAGAGCTGCATTAATTTCTCTTCCGATTGTTTGAGATGTTGAGGTTCATAATTGAGGCTCATCATGTCGTTGTTGAAGCCGACCTTTTGTGAGGTAAACAAACAGATAATTGTAATGAGGAGAATACCGCCTACCAACCATTTATTCTTTTCGTAAGAATATGCGTTTATTTTCTCGATGATGCGTAATACGCGTCCCTGTTTGACGTCTGCCTGTCCTTTCAGGAAATGAGGCAGGTAAATGAGGCAAAAAAGAGTAGTACCCACCAATGCCAGGGAAGCGAACAACCCGAAATCGCGTAACAGATCGGAACTGGTGAATATCAATCCCATAAATGCGCCGATAGTGGTGAAACTACCTACTGTAAGCGGATAGGCTATCTCTTTAATCAGTTGTTGCACGGTGGAAACATGGTTCTGATGTGCCAACATGTGGATGGAATAGCTTAGCGCAATACCCATCACTGCCGAACCGGCTCCCACGGCAATGGCCGAGATGCTTCCTTTGATAAAGAAAATCAGAAACAGGGCGAACAATCCTCCGAAGAGTACCGGAGTAATAATCAGTGGTATCGATCGCTTCCGTTTAAACACGAGTGAGATAAATACTATGATGATAAGCAGTGCCAGGGAAGAAGTCAGAATCGTGTCTTTCTTGATCTGACGGGCGTTGTAGACTCCTACGGAGGGACCGCCGAAATATTCGGCTCGAATGGTAGGAGATTCTCCCTGTACGTGTTGGAGTTCTTCTTCGAGTATTTTTATCAGTTCGTCATTCTTTCCGGTACTGCCTGTGCTGAATACCGGGGTAATGAACATAAGCAAGGTGGAACCGTCTTTGGAAAAGATGTGTTCGTCATAAATCTCGTAGTTGGCTTCCAACTGGAAATCCTGCAGATGTTTCAGGGCTTCACTTCCCAGTCCGAGCGGGTCCCGGAGAATATAACTTCTTAATGCGATTCCGGCAGGAGAGAGGAGATTGGTATAGTTCTTCTGCATGGTAGCTTGTATACCCTTCTCTGTCAATAGGGAATCGAATCGTTGATAATCCGTATCTGTCAGGAAAAGCGGGAGATGCTCGTAGACAAAGTCTGTGGCTCCTCCGATGAGGCTTTGGTCTACCTGTGCGAAAATTCCCTTAATCAGGGTTCCTCCGGCTTTTTCAGTCAGGGTTTGTTGCAGTTGTCCGGCAGCTTCTATCAGGGAATCAGGTTCTACCTGGTGACAGGTATCTGCCGAGGATAGCATAATGATAATCTTATCCTTGATTTTGAGATTGTCGAATACCTTGATTGTGTTTTGGGAGTCTTTGGTGTCGGGGAAAAATTGTGTGATGTTCTCTTCGAATCTTACTTGCAGGGCAAAGAACCCCATCAACAGGACACAACTGATGAGTGACAAATAGAACAGAATCTTGTGCCTCTCAAAATAATCATATAGTCCGATAAAAAACTGGGTCATATCTTTTTTTTCCTACACGCCGTGAGCAGAATGAACGCGATGGTTCCTGCCAGTATGCTGCATACGACTGCAAAGATAACACTTCCTATTAAATATTGCTCTATGACTGATTTTACATTTTCAAAAGAAAGTTCGTTTAAGTGCAGGTTTACAGGTTCTCCCAGTACTTTACAGCCGGTTACATAACTTCCGTACAGTAAAAATGGTATCATCGGAGGGATGCTGATGTTGGCTGCTACAATAGCTATGACTTTGTTTAATCGGAACAAATGCGCCAAAAACAACGTAATCAGCATTTGATATCCCCATGCCGGAACGATGCCCATAAATACGCCGAACATGATGGCTGCCGTAATCCGCAGGTTAGATTCGGGGGAGTGGGTGATGTGGTTGGAGAAAAACTGCTTGCAATTCTTCCAGGTCAGTTTACGGAAAAAGTTTCGTGGTACGATCCAAAGGAAAGTGACGAGTACCAGTACCGTATTCAGAATACTGATACGGGTGAAATCACGGAACGGGCGGAAATGAGAAACCCGTTCTTCCTGTGGCGGATAATAAACGTGTACCGGAATGTTTTTAACGGGATTGCCTCCCCATGCTGCAAAAACAAGTGCTTCCAGTTCGAACTCATATTTGGCAGTGTAATACCACTTGTCCACATTCATTCGTTGGATAGGGTAGAGGCGGTAGCCGGATTGCGTATCTTGTAGTTTGATACCGGTTTCGAGGGTGAACCAAAAGTTGGAAAACTTATTAGCAAAGGTGTTCTTTCCCGGCATATTGTCCGAGGCCAGATTACGGGAGCCTACCAGTAACGTGTCCGGTTCCTTTTCTATGGCTTCAATCAATACGGGAATGTCCGAAGCGAAATGCTGTCCGTCGGAATCAATGGTGATGGCATATCGGAATCCTTGCTTCTTTGCGAAAGATAGTCCATGTTTCAAAGCTACCCCTTTTCCTTGATTGACAGGGTGGGTGATGATGTGAAGATTAGCTTCCTGATTCAGTATTTCAGGTGTTTCATCCGTTGAACCGTCATTGACAACAAGGATTTCCGGTGCATAAAAACGTACACTTGCTATGACTTCTGCCAGTGTCTTGCCATTGTTGTAACTCGGGATGATGACGATGATCCCTAATTGTTTCAACTTTTCGTGCCAATAGGCTGTACTTATTTGCTCCTTCATGCTTTTGGGGTAAGTGCAGCTTTTAGTTTAATGAAACATTCGTCTTTTATATTTTCTTCCTTTATAATGCTTTCTTTTCCTGTGTTCTCCTTTACAATTTCTTCTTTTGCAATATCCTCTTTCACAATGCTTTTATTTACAGTCTTTTCCTTTACAGTACCTTCCGCCTGTAACTGGAGTTTGCCTTCTTCTGTCTCTTTGAGACTCAGTACGATTGCTATCCGAGGCGTTTCTATAGGATTGATAGCCGAAAGAAATTTGCAGGAAGATACTTGTGTTATTTGCAACTTTTGCTGACGAATATTTTCTGCACATTCCTTGATAAGTTGCAATAGACAAACTCCGGGAACTACCGGATGTTCAGGAAAATGTCCCTGATAAACAGTGTGGTCAGGATTCAACTCTATCTGAATAGTCCAGGTGGTTGAATCCGATGACTCGGAGGAAAGGATAGTATAGAAGTTATCAAGTAGCATATATTAAATTTCTTTAGATAGTTTATCCAGACGGATCGTTAACCGTATCCACGGATGTTTGATTTTTATTTGTGCCGGATCACCCGGAGTGTCGTCGGTAATGTAGACCACTGATTTTCCAAAGCCTTTTCCACTGGTTCTTTTTTGGGTAGCATTGTCTTTGGTGGCTTTCACACGGACGTCTTTTCCATTTAAGAACAAACGCCTGAAATCCATCTCTAACAGTTTCAATACCTTTTCTTTTTTCATGGGTTCAATGCAGCTGTTGACATTAAATTGATCGTCATGCAGAGAAAAATCGAAAAGGCTTAACCCGAAGTAGGTAGACGCCACGATCCGGATTTCGTTATCAGGCATACGGCGTACTATCAGCATACCACTCATGTGATGTTTCATGAAATCCAGTTGGATATTGTATTTTTGTGATTCTTCCCCTTGTGTCAGTTCGATAACAGGAGGCACAGTACTGCCTTCCCCGCTTATTCGTGGAGAGCAGGACGTTTGAACCTGTATTCCCAAGAATAACAGAACCGTCAGGCTAACGAATCGCAAACTTCGTCTCATTCTTCAGAGAGTTGAACTTTTTATTATAGAATTCGTATTCTGTGTAGTTTGTAGCTGTTTCGGACAGACGGAGTTTGTGCACCGACATATCTTTCTTGTCCAAATAAATTTCGATACCGGCAATATAGGCTTGTACTGCTTTGTTAGTCGGCTTAATTTTAACCAAATAATATCGTGCGTCTTCAAAATATTCTAGCTGGTAGTTGGATGACATCTTAGACAGGTCGCCTATCATACACGCAGTTAGCATATCCTGCATCTGTGCCATCATTTTGTTCGAACTTAGGTTCATAATACTTTTCTTGCCATCCGATACGATTTTGAGCTTACTCCCGTTTATCACGATGAGATAATTCATTGGGCGGAAGTATTCCATACAGATTTTATTGCTCTTTTGGTAGTAGAACTTCCCTTTGGAAGTAACCTTTTCGTCGAATACATCGAGATATTTCACTTGGGTAAAATCGCTTTCGATGGACTTCACGGTTTGTGCCTCCTTTGCCAGGCGGTTTTCAAACTCGGTCTTTTGCACCATCTTTTTCATGCTCTGTGCATGGACGGTGGCGATAGACAAGAAGAAAAGCGATAAGTATAGTAATAAAGTTCTCATACATTTTTATTTTATGCCAATAGTTTGTCCGGACGGACAACGGTATATCCTTGTTCTTTTAGTAAATCCAGTATTTGTTTCACTAACTGGTCGCTGCCGGGCATCCGGTCGTGCAACAGAATGATGGCTCCCGGTTTAAGACGTTTCCGAATCCTGGCAAGTATTTTGTCCGGAGCTGACTGTTGCGTATCTAATGTACGGATGCTCCATCCTATTGAGGTGTATCCTAACTGTCGGACAGCTTTCGCAATCGTAGGATTAGTGACACCGAATGGCGGACGAAACAAAGTAACCGGCTGCGAAGTTACTCGTTCTAGTTCACACTGACAAGTTTGCAGGTCTTTTTTCATTTTAGAGAGTCCATATAGCGGAAATAAACCGGAATGGCTATATGAATGATTCCCAATTAGATGACCTTCTGTTACCATACTTTTCAATAAGGCTTCATTTCCTTTTATCTTGTGTCCGATACAGAAAAAACAGGCAGTTGCCTGATATTCTTTTAGTACCTTCAATACTTTGGGCGTTTGAATGGGATCGGGACCGTCGTCAAAAGTCAGGGCGACAACTTTTTCCGTAGTACGTTTTTTGCAAAACGATCGTAGATAAATTCCCGACTGAATGCTATAGGAAGCATAAACGAGAAAGGACAGTATCAAGAATAAACATAGAAGGAGGCAAACAATCATCATACGCTTTTCCGAATTAGAATCAATGAGTGATTGATGGAGTGGTGATGATTATAAATCAATATATTGGTAGGGGTAGTGCAGTTTATTGATGTCTTTACTGCTTTCCATACGGCATACGATGAGGCGGTAGGATATTCTCCACATTCGTCCTTAAAACTAAGATGAATACTTTCCGGGAAAAGGTTGGTTTCAAGCTCTTCATAGATTGAGTTAGTGATTTGCTCGTGGTAATCACCTTGAAGGGATTGTTTTTTGTTCTTTCCGGTAACTAACCATTGAATATCCTGACACTCTAATCCGTTTCGTTGTAAAAAACGAATAATTCGGGAACTGATTTCTTCTGTCGTATGTTGTCCCGTGAAAGTTTCAAGTCCTCGTATTTCTGCTAACGGATGCTCTCCGGCTTCCCGGCTTAATAGGAAGAATTGAGCACCTTCTCCGGCTTCTATTCCTTTCAGTAGTCCCAGGCGTTGCTGAATGATGTAACTGGTTTCTGTCATTTCGTCCATAGCTCCCACCAGTATGTTCTCGCTTCCTTCTTCTATTTTCATCATGGCATCCAGCAAAGCGCTTTCAAAACTTAGTCCCCGGTGAACATAAGTCATGTTGTAGGCATGTATTTGATGAATTAAAGCTATTTGTGCACCAATTGTATTGAATGTCGACTGAATAAAAGGAGTAGGATTCAGCATCCGCTCTTCATTATCTAACAGGTTGTTCAGAAACTTTTCCGTATCAACCAGGCAGCCCAACCCTGTGGCTGTGATAATTCCCCCTATCTTCTCGGGAGATAGTTCGCCCATACATTCCAATCCGCAAGCTACTCCCATTTTGACAATACGGCTCATGCGCCTGCGCAAAGTTGCATTGGCAATAATATCCTTATAATCGGGTTCACAAGCCTGAAGAAAAGGACGGTTTGCTGAAACATCGGGCGAATCATTTACTTTCGGATTATTTCCTTGTGAATGATTTCCTTGTGGATGGATAGAAGCGATGCGTTGAATATAAACTGGCTGCATAGGCTCAAAAACTTAAAGGTTCGTTCGTTTTGGAAAATTCGTTGCGGAAAAGAGGAGCGACGAGTCGTTTCCCCCAAAGCCGAAAGAATTGGATAATACATGGCGGATCGGCAATCCTTCCTGGAAAGACGTTTCCGGTATCAATCCTGTTTCTGATTTTACTCCTGTTTCTGACATCAGCTCTGTTTCCGGCATAGCCTCCGTGAAATTCAGATTCGGATAAATCATGCCTTTATCTATGGAAAGAACGGAATAAACAGCTTCAATTCCTTCGGAAGCTCCTAAGGTGTGTCCGATAAAAGCTTTTACCGAACTAAACGGTGGAACATGTTCTCCGAAGATTCTTCGCAATGCCATACCTTCCGATGCGTCATTACCGGGAGTACCTGTCCCATGTACGTTGATATAATCAATATCTTCAGGAGAAATGCCACTGGAAGCGATGGCTTCACTCATTGATAGAAAGGCGCCATCTCCTTCGGGAGAACTTCCTGTTTGATGATAAGCTTCATTTGTATTAGCATAACCGCTTAGTTCACAGTAAGGAACTCTTTGGGGTGAACTTTCTGATTGAAGCACTAAATAACCCGCGCCTTCTCCCAAATTTAATCCGGTACGCGAACGGTCAAAAGGACGACAATGTATTTTGTCCAAAATCATGAGAGAGTTGAACCCATTGAGCGTAAACCGGCAAAGTGCATCCGTACCTCCGACGATAGCAGCATCCAGTTGTCCGTGTTTTATCAGTCTCGCTCCCAACATAATAGCATTGGCTGCCGATGAACAGGCAGTACTGATGGTGGTTATAAAATCATTGATACCTAAATACGAAGCTATTAATTCGGTACTGGCTCCGCAGTCGTGTGAAATCACTTCCCGCAATCGTCCTTGTTTCGGGTTTTTCTTGAACGATTCATAGAAACGCTCGCTTAAGTCCATACCGCCGACAGAAGTGGCGGAAATAAAACCAATACGTAACGGTTGCTGGTCTTTTTGCGAGGTTACTGGCTGATTCAGTAACTGATTTTTTGGCTGATTGGATGATATACGCAAGTTTAGTCCTGCATCTTCCATCGCTTCTTTGGCGGCTATCATGCCTAGCAATGCTGTGCGTGATACTGTACGCTGCGGAGGTAAAGATAATAGTTGTTTAAGTTCTTCATTGCTACGTTTCACTTCAGATACGGGTACATCGAGAGCAGTCGGGAAAAGAGTTACCTTTCCGATGCCATGCTTCCCTTGTTGTAGTGCCTCTATATTTTCGGAAACTCCGATGCCGATGCCCGAAACAACTCCCAATCCGGTGACGTAAATCTTCATAAGTTAAGCTTTCCGATTAGCAATGATGTAGTCAGTCAGTGTACATACCGAGTAGAAGATTTGTTTTCCTTCACTAGGATTCTCTATTTTAATGCCATATTCACGTTCCAAAATCAGGATGATTTCGAGTGCGTCAATGGAGTCAAGGCCAAGACCTTCGTCGCCAAACAGAGGGGCTTCATCGTCAATATCTTCCGGAGTGATTTCTTCAAGGTTCAACTCTTCGATTAGTTTACCTTTCACTTCGTCCATCAGTTCTCTTTTGGTTTGATCTAAATTATTCATAAATCGTTGATATATTATTAAGTTGTTTAAATTCTGCTTGGTAATGTCCGTCCAGTAGTTCGCACCAGCCTATGATGCATGTGCGTAACTTACCTTTCGCCATCACAATTCTTGCGTAATCCTCTAAGGAAGCAACGTTGGATTGCTGGCAGACAAAGAATGTATTTTCTCCCTGAATTTTGTGTCGTATACAGATTTCTCCCAATACTACATTGGGGAGAGTGTAGACAAACACGGCAGGACTGGCGGCTTTATCTCCTTCTTTATTGATGATAGCTTGATGTTTGCAGTCCGTATCCAAAGAGGAAGATGCATTGGCTAGAATGATTCCAATCTCTTTCGGTCGGTAGTTGGTATCTTTCAATAAATATCCGGCAGCTACATATCCCAGCTTACAAAGGTTATCCATCTTGTAGAACTTCATATTGTTTTCTCCCAGATGCTTGTATGCTTCCCGGATAAACGGCGCAAAGTCAGTCTCCGGAGAATTGACTGTAGCTGTTCCTTGGTTTTCTAGCACTCCCGGTTTGATCGTGACTATATTGGCTGATTCTACGGCAGCTTTACAGGATGCCGGAGAATCGGTTTTCTGTTTCAAATGAGCATCTGGGAGAGATAATACCAGTGCAGCATTACAGCCTCCGAAACCAGAAGCGGTTTTGATACAACATTTCATCGGCATCGGCTGATGAGTGCTATAAACGGTGATAGGCATGGGAACACCTAGTGTCTCATATCCTAAAGTTCCGTAGTATATTCCTTCTTTTAGTTGCTCTATGCAAAGTATGGTTTCAATAATGCCCGAAGCTCCTAATGTATGCCCGAAATAAGGCTTAAGGCTATTCACCGGAACTGCAGATAATCCTGCCAAATGTATGGCTTTGGATTCCATTTCGTCATTATAAACCGTAGCTGTTCCGTGTGCATTGATAAAACTGATATCTTTAGGAAGTGCTCCGGCTTCTTCCATTGCCTGATTGATAGCCAGCGCCAGTCCGTCTCCTGTCCGGGAAGGACCGGATATATGGTTGGCATCATTGCTGATCGCTCCTCCGGATAGAATAATATGATTTGTGTTTCCTTGCGTTTCTAAAAGAACAGCTCCACAGGCTTCGCCTAGACTTAATCCGTCCCGCTGTATATCGTATGGCCGGCATCGGTGTGCGCTGACTGACCGGAAAGACAGGAAACCGCTGGTAATAAAATGAGAAAGAATATCCCCGCCAGCGACAATCACTCGTTTGTAACGCCCTGATTCTATCCATCTCTTGGCAACAACCAGTGCCGAGACTCCAGATATACAGGCGTTGGAGATAACTTCTACCTGATTGGCTGCCTCAAAAAAATGCCCGATTCGTTCTGCCATTTTCCAAAGAAAAGTCGGACTATCGGCTGATAATTCCTGTAAAAAGGAAGGATTATCAATTGTTGATTGTACAGAACCGCTTGGCTTGTCCGAATTAGTTCTTTTTTCTTGATCGCTCAATAAATCAATATTTCCCTTCGTAGTAGAGAGCAACAAAGCACAGTCCGATTCTTGCAGATTCACTCCCGATTGGGAAATCACTTCCTGAGTAGTCAATATAAACAGTTGCTCCAACCGGGTATAAGAGGAAATATCCAGCTCCTTTGCCCGCTTTTCTAATTGTTCTTTAGCTCTCTTTTCCAACTCGACAGAATCAATCATCCCTGCCAGAATCGGACTGTCAGAAATCCGTCCGGCTTCCTGCATACGAATCCCGCTTCGATAGTCATGGATTGCTTTTTTGTTTTCCGAAATACCGAAACCTAACGAACTAATCAGCGTATGGGCTGTGATGTATATATTTAAAGGATATTCCATTTCTTTTTCCATTCCAGATAAAACGGAGGATTGATAAGCTCCAGTTCTTTATTCAGGTTCAGGAACACTTGTATGGTGCTTCCGGTGGCCACTACACTTTGGTCGGTAGCCCGGTAGATAACGTATTCGAATTTTATCTTGGCTGCCTCACAGGCAATATAGCGTGTTTCGATAATCGCTTCTTCACCAAAGGACAATGATTGCTTGAACTGGCAGGTTAAATCTACGATGGGAACCATGTAGCCTTCCCGGTAAATGCTCATATAATCCAAACCATACTGTTTGCCGAAAGCTTCCCGCCCATCTTCAAAGTAGCGCACGTACTCGCCATGCCATACAATCTGCATGGAGTCTATTTCGCTGAACCGTACTCTGAAAGTAGTCCGGTTAGTCAAAGCTGCAATCTGTTGATTTGTTTTCCGTTTCATTCTTTTTTGATAAATATTTTCATCTTACATTCAGCAATCAGCTCTTCTTCCGCTTTCACTTGTGCCGAAATTAGCGTAATATCGAATACCTCTTGTACGACGGTAATCTCTGTAAATAATTTCATTCCGGCTTCCGGCAAGTTGTAGATTTTAAGTTTGTCTACCGAACCGATAAAACCTAACGGAACTTTTTCACCCTGCCGGGTATAAATAAACCCGATACGTGCAGCCGCTGATTGTGCGATATGCTCGATAATTCCCGGCTCTTGCAGTCTGCCTGCCTCACAAAATAAATTGTCGGTAGTGACAGTCAGTCCGGAATATGAACGGTTTTCTTCAAATCCGAAGAAACTGTCCACCATAACGATTGGCGGACGCTGTGGAATCAGGTTGAGTATTCCTTCTCCTTGTATGACGGCTTCTCTGTTCATTTCAATCTGCATTGTACGATGCTGTGTCCCATTCCTAAATGGTCATGTATCTCTTCGATTTCCAATCCTGCTGCTTCGATGCATCGTTGCATATCATCCGAATGATACATCTTGCTGTTTCCGTTTGCCATCGCTGTAAAATAGAGACTGATTTGTGTCAGGCAATAAGCGGCTGTATCAAATTTCTGCCGGTTCCAGAAAGTCTCCATAATATACAGGCGGCTCTCCCGGCTCATGGAACGGGCTGCACGGGTCAATATGCTGGTAACTTCTTCTTCCGAGAAACAATCGAGGAACTGGCTCATCCAAATAGCATCGAACCCTGTCGGGAAAGGCACTTCCGGATCAAGCAGATTGGCACCATGACCGTGGATACGTGTAGCTCCGGGCAGCTCTTTGGTTTGTTGACGCATCATCTCCAATTGTTGCGGAAGGTCCATGATGGTTACTTCCACTGTGTCGTCGTAGCTTACGCATTTGGTCGCCCAACGGCCGGTATTGCCTCCCACATCCAATAAAGTCTTGGGATGACGGGCGAAGACAATTGCCAGTGCTTCATCGAACGAACAATCCGAGTAATAATGATCGAAACCGAACCAGCTCTTTTGTACCTGTGAAGGCAGACTTGACAACCCTTCATAGATAGTACTCCATTCACCGAATACTTTCAGTCCTTCAGGACGTCCGTTGGTGATGGCTTCTTCCAGATGAAACATTCCCTGATAGTTGACATCATGGTTGAAATCCATATTGACACGTACCATTTTGTCATTGAGCAGAAACCAGCCGGCTTTCGCAAGGCAGTATCGCCCTTCACGCAACAATACGGTGCCAATAGTCAATGATGCCTCCAACAATACTTGTGCGCCATAAGAGGACAGCCCACAAGCTTTGCTGATTTCTTCTTGCGTCATACCTTTGCGCTCGTCGGCCAATAACTGGAAAATACCGAATTTAAGCATAAGGCGTGATACCTGAAAAACAATAGGCCCAAAAGCTATTTCTTGTGCCAGGCGTTGTGCCTCTACCGCTGTCAACGGCTCTTTGTCATATTTATTCTGTTGCATCTTTTTGTTTCTCTTTTAAATCCGGTGACTGCTTTCCGGCAGGTTCCCAGAATGGATAATAATTGAACCATTGTTCCGGATAGCGTTTTAGTATCTGTTCCAAAGCAACAGTATATTGTTCGAGCAGAGCCATCTCCGCTTTCTTTTCTTTTATTCGTACTACCGGTTCCGCTATTATAAAATGAAAACGGTAAGTTCTTCCCGGTTCCCTCATAGCAAAGTAGAATACCACCGGAACTTTCATTCGCGAAGCCAGCAGGAAAGGACCGGCAGGGAAAGGAGCTTTCTGTCCCAGTAAAATTCCTGGCAGAAGTTTCTCTTTGTTCAGATAACGGTCGCCCTGGAAACATACATATTCTTTTTGGTTGATCGCCTCGGTTATGCGGAAAACGTGTGTCAGGTTGTCTTCATTGACAGGGATAATCTTAAACTCCTTGTCCTGACCGTTTTTCTCCAGGATCTCTTTGATTCTACGATGTTCGGCATCGTACATCACGATATTGATTTTCTTTCCGTAATCATCAAAGAAAGGAACGCCTATTTCCCAGTTTCCCACATGGGCGCCAATCATAATCACTCCCTGTTCACTGTTCAGCAGTTGCAGAAACTCCGGATACCGCTCGAATTTGAACTGATATTGATTTACTTTTCCATTACCGATGGCTACCTTGTCAATCAGGATTTGTCCTAATCGGTAATAGTTGAGTAGTAACATTTTCAAAGAATGTATCCTATTGTATTTCAGAATGTTACGGGCGTAAAACCAGGTGCTTTTGGTTGCTTTCGGAGCAAACGGTATGAAGTAGAGCACTACCAGGCTTAGAAAAAGATAAGCGGCAGTGATGCCCAGATACTTAATCAGGTAAATAAAGAATAAGTATCCGAACGTTCCTCCCCGGGTTTTGCCTTTCCACGTCGACATATTTACTTGGCTTCCTGCATACGGGTGATAACGAGATCGTAGAAGTCCTGGAAGGTTTTGATACCTGCAAAGTCTTGTCCGGTTACATTGAAACCGAAATTCTTTTCTACCAGTACCACCATGTCGACCAAGTCGAGACTGTCCAGTTCAAGAGTTTCCATTAACGGCGCATCCGGCTGGATGACGTCGATGTCTACTTCAAACTCTTCTGCCAGAGTTGTTCTTATTTTCTCAATGATTTCTTCATTTGTCATATATCTGTTTTCTTTAGTAATTTATTCTTTGATTTGGCGTATAATCAGGGTGGAATTGGTTCCTCCGAATCCAAACGAATTGGAAAGGAACGTGTCAAATTCCAGATTTACCCGTTGGGTAGGTATATTCAACTGTGCGGAAGCCTCATCTGGTTCCTCGAAATTGAGGTTGGGAGCGATGAAACCGTTGTTCATCATGAGGGTGGAGTAAATCACTTCACTGGCACCTGCCATCCACATTTCATGTCCGGTCATAGACTTCGTGGAAGTGACATACGGGTGATGTCCTTCAAATACTTCCGCAATGGCTTTCGCTTCGTTCAGGTCGCCTACCGGAGTGGAAGTGGCGTGTGCATTGATATAACTGATTTGTTCGAGTGCAATACCCGCATCTTTGATGGCCATCTGAAGAGAACGTTTCGGACCGTCCACATTCGGTACGGAGATATGATCTCCATTGGAAGAGAAACCGTAACCGATAACTTCGGCCAAAATGGGAGCTCCCCTTTTTACTGCCGATTCATAGCTCTCTAATACCAGACTGGCGGCTCCTCCACTCGGAATCAGTCCGTCACGTCGTTTATCAAAAGGTTTGGAGGCTTTCTCGGGCTCTGCTTCCTGGGTGGAAAATGCGCTTAGCCCGTCGAAACTGCCGACCGCATAAGGATTTACTTCTTGTGCACCACCGCAAAGAATACAATCCTGCAATCCTGATTTAATGAGCAGATAACCCATGCCAATAGCATGAGAACCACTTGCGCAGGCTCCGGCAATGGTGAAGTTAACTCCTCTAAGCTTGAAGATAACCGACAGGTTCATTGTCACGGTAGAATTCATCGACTGGAAAATAGAACCGGAACCTACCAACGCTGTATTTTTCTTTTCACGAATGATGTCCACTGCGTTGATAACAGGGGCGGCACTACTATCATTGCCATACAAGATACCCACTTCATTAGCTTCGAGAAAAGCCTCGTCAATACCGGCGTTGCGGAAAGCCTCCAAAGTAGCGAGATAAGCATATTCTCCCTGTTCCGGCAGGCAGAGACGTTTACGACGATCTAATAGTTTCTTCAAGTCGGGACGTTCCAATATGCCCGTTAATGCAGAAAAATAGCCCAGCTCTTTCCGTACCGGATCTATGCCAATCCCCGATTTCCCATTGTATAGTGAGTCTTTTACTTCATCCAGGTTCTTGCCGATGCAAGAGTAAATTCCCATTCCCGTGATAACAACTCTTTTCATTATTTTGTCTATTCTATGCTTTTGTTTTAAGTATATAGTCCTCCGTTGATGGAAATCACCTCTCCTGTGATATAGGATGAGGCCGGAGATGCCAGAAAACCGACGAGATCGGCAACCTCTTCCACAGTACCGAAACGTCCTGCAGGAATGTGTTTTTTCCATTCGTTCTCATCAATCCCTTCCGTCATATCCGTGCGGATAAATCCTGGGGCTACAGCGTTGACTGTTACCTTTTTCTTGGCGACTTCTTGTGCCAGTGCTTTGGTAGCGGCTATTACGCCACCTTTGGCTGCGGAATAGTTAGCTTGTCCGGGCATTCCCTGAATACCTGACAAGGATACGATATTGACAATACGTCCATAACGCTTGACCAGCATATTCTTCAATAAAGGCTGTGTCACATAAAAGAATCCGTTCAGACTGATATCGAGCACTTTGTTCCATTCTTCTCCTGTCATCCAGAGCATCAGGTTGTCTTTACGGATGCCCGCATTGTTGATCAGTACTTCGATGTATTCGTCAGGATGTTGTGACGCCCAGTTGTTCAAGGCAAGGGCAATAGCGGCAGGGTCTGTCACATCGAACTTCATGATTTCTCCGTTACTTCCTTTTTCCTGCACTAACTGCAACGTTTTTTCTGCTTCTGCGTCGTTACTCTGATAATTAATCAGTATAAAGTAGCCCATTTCCGCCAGTTTGCAACTGACAGCACGGCCGATACCTCGACTTCCTCCGGTTACTAATGCGTATTTCATTTTATTTATTTTCTTTTTTGAGATAGTTCATCATTCTTTCTATCTCTTTATATTTAGGTGTGTCATTGGTAAATACAGGGAAGAAGCTACGTATCTCTTCATACACCTGCCGGCTTTTGGGACTTAGACGATCCTGTATTTTCAGGTAGTCGATGGCTTGTGCCATTCCCATAAATTGTATAGCCATCACCTGATAAGAATTCTCAATGACTGTTTTTGCTAATAGAGCCGAGTTGGTTCCCATGCTGACAATATCCTGATTATCGTTGTTGTTAGGAATACTGTGCACATACATCGGATTTGATAATGTCTGACATTCGGCTGTAGTGGACGTTGCTGTGAATTGCGAAGCCTGCAAACCGTAGTTCAATCCAAGCACTCCCAAGTTTACAAAAGGAGGCAGGATGCCATTGATACGGTCGTGGAACAGATAATTGATCTGTCTTTCGCAAAGCATGGTCAGTTTGGTCATGGCGATTTTCAGTTTATCCATTTCGAAAGAGATGTAATCTCCGTGGAAGTTACCGCCATGATAAATATTTTGTGTGTCCGGATCGACAATCGGATTGTCGCAGGCGGAATTTATTTCGTTAATCAATACTTCTTCCGCATTCTTCAGCTCATCATAGATGGGACCGAGGATTTGCGGAACACATCGCAAGGAATAATAGGGCTGTACTTTGTGCTCGAAGATTTTTTCTTTGTGCACTTGGTTGTATAGCTCATTCTCTCTTTGAAGTACGCATTTGCTGCCCGCTACCCATTCTCTCATCATAGAGGCTATCTCTTGTTGACCTTTGTGATGCTTGGCCTCGTTTAATGCCTGTGCCATGAAATCATCATAAGAGGCGGCAATCTCATTCATCATGACAGAAGCGGCTACCGACCAACGGAGCAGCTTTTTGGCATAAATAAGATTGACGATACCGATTCCTGTCATCACAGAAGTACCGTTTGTGACGGATAATCCTTCGCGGATGCGCATTGAAAAAGGTTGCAGACCGTTTTCCTCAAGCACAGTAGCGGCATCACGCAATTTCCCCTGATAAAAAACTTCCCCTTCTCCTATTAGTGTCAGGGCAATATGAGCCAGTTGCACGAGATCGCCGCTGGCACCTACACTTCCATGTTCGGGTATGAACGGATAAATTCCACGGTTGATAAATTCACAGAGAAGAGATACCAGCTCCATGTGTACTCCTGATTTCCCCTGTAGAAAAGTGTACAGGCGGGCAATCATAGCTGCTTTTACATAAAGTTCGGGAAGTGGTTTGCCGGCACCGGTGGAATGGCTTCGAATGATATTGTACTGAAGCTCGATCAGTGACTGATCTTCTATCCGGTATTGTGCCATTGGGCCGAACCCCGTATTGATACCATAAATAATCTTATCGCTGGAAAAAGATTGTAAGAAATCGAAGCTTTCCTCTACTTTTCGGATGCATTCTTTAGAGAGTTCCAGCTTCTCATTATCAAACAATACTTTATAAAGGGTATCTAAATTTATACTTTTGTCAGCTATCATTTTCTGTACTAGATATTTTATGCCTTATTAATTAAGGTACAAAAATAGGCAATTTCTGTTATATAGCGGACATGAATTAGAATAAAACTTTTTCCGGAGAATTGGTTTTGCTTGTTTTGTTTCTCATTCGTGAGGGGGCTTTTTCAAAAAATCTATCTATGCTTTTTGCAAGTCCCGTTCTTCATATTTGCAGATCGCCTCTATCCATTCTTCTGTCAGTGGCATGGATTCATGTCTTTCAAGATCGAAAGTAACCATAACAGACTTGCAGATACATTTTACTTCATTCGTTTCTGTGTCGATAACCCGCTGGATCAGGTGAAAGCTTTTGGTGCCTATCTTAGAAACAGCAGTCTGTACGGCGATATGATCGGATGCGAATATCTGTTTGACGAAATCCGCTTCGATATGGACAACGACAATCCCGATCTTTTCCCAATCTACTCCGGGGCATACTGAAGCGAAGTATTCAGTCTTTCCTAAGTCGTAAAAGGAGAAGTAAACTGTGTTGTTGACGTGACCAAATTTGTCTACATCATTGAATCGCAATTGGATAGGTAATGTGTGATGAAATACGATTTCTTCCATTGTTTTCTCTTAAACGTTTTAAATTCGACACAAAAATGGCACTTTTGCTTTCTTGCTTGAAATTGAGGCAAAGATAGAGATTTCTAATGATTCTGCTTTCGGAGATAAGGAAGATTTTCGTTAATAATCGTTTAAAACGAAGTTTTGGGATGTTTGTCCTGTTAGGGAAACACGCTTGTAATAATGTAATAGTTAAATTATTGTCTGCCAATAGTTGATTTTAAAGGGTGATTTAAAAACGTCAGGATAGATTTCACTAAATGGAATAAATGTGTTATTTTTGCGTCTTGTTCTTAACGGAAATTAATCAAGAAATGATAGAAGATATTAAAAAAGCCTGTCAGGTGATGAATGAAGGAGGAGTGATCCTTTATCCCACTGATACCGTATGGGGTATAGGCTGTGACGCGACTAATGAGGAGGCTGTACGCCGGGTGTATGAGATTAAGAAACGTGCTGATAGCAAAGCTATGTTGGTGTTGGTGGACTCTCCGGTTAAAGTGGATTTTTATGTACAGGATGTACCTGATGTAGCATGGGATTTGATTGAAGTTGCCGACAAGCCGTTGACGATTATTTATTCCGGAGCACGAAATTTAGCACCTAATCTGCTGGCCGAAGATGGCAGTGTCGGGATTCGTGTGACGAATGAAGATTTTTCCAGAAGACTCTGTCAGCAGTTCCGTAAAGCAATTGTTTCTACTTCGGCTAATGTCAGCGGGCAGCCGGGTGCTGCTAATTTTAGTGAAATTAGTGATGAAATCAAATCGGCGGTAGATTATATCGTTGGCTTTCGTCAGGATGATATGAATAAGCCGAAACCCTCAAGTATTATTAAGTTGGAAAAAGGTGGAGTGATAAAGATAATTCGCGAATAAATGAAAGGGGAAAAACTTAGTTTATTGCAGCGTTGTATCAAATGGCGGGAAGCGAACATAAAGGAAAAGCAATTTATCCTGATATTAAGTTTCCTGGTCGGAATCTTCACTGCGTTTGCTGCGTTAATATTGAAATTCTTTATCCATCAGATACAGAATTTCCTGACTAATAATTTCAATGCAACAGAAGCTAACTACCTGTATTTGGTATATCCGGTAGTCGGTATTTTCCTTGCAGGTTGGTTTGTGCGTAATATTGTAAAGGATGATATCAGTCATGGGGTCACCAAAATTCTATATGCCATCTCCCGTAGGCAGGGACGTATCAAGCGACACAATATCTGGTCGTCTACTATCGCCAGTGCCATAACCATCGGATTTGGTGGATCGGTCGGAGCAGAGGCGCCGATTGTACTGACAGGTTCGGCAATCGGTTCCAATCTCGGGAGCGTGTTTAAGATGGAGCATCGCACGTTGATGCTGCTCGTAGGTTGTGGTGCGGCAGGTGCCATTGCCGGTATTTTTAAAGCTCCGATTGCGGGACTGGTATTTACCTTGGAAGTGCTGATGATTGACTTAACCATGTCTTCTTTGCTTCCCCTGCTGATTTCTGCCGTGACAGCAGCAACTGTTTCGTACATAGTCACTGGTACGGAGGCTATGTTTAAGTTCCACCTCGATCAGGCATTCGAACTGGAGCGTATTCCTTTCGTTATCTTGCTGGGAATTTTTTGTGGGCTGATTTCGTTGTACTTCACACGTGCCATGAATTCGGTAGAAGGTGTATTTGGCAAACTCAATAACCCTTACAAGAAACTGGCTTTTGGTGGTGTGATGTTGAGTGTATTGATTTTCCTTTTCCCACCTCTTTATGGTGAAGGATATGACACGATTAATCTTTTGTTGAATGGAACGTCTGCCGAAGAGTGGGATACGGTCATGAACAACTCTATGTTTTATGGCTATGGCAATTTGTTGCTGGTTTATCTGATGCTGATTATCTTGTTGAAAGTATTTGCTTCCAGTGCAACAAACGGTGGCGGTGGTTGTGGTGGTATCTTTGCTCCTTCGCTTTATTTGGGATGTATTGCCGGTTTTGTTTTCTCTCATTTTAGCAATGACTTTGCTTTCTCCGCTTATTTGCCGGAGAAGAATTTCGCATTGATGGGAATGGCGGGAGTAATGAGTGGTGTCATGCATGCTCCATTGACAGGGGTGTTCCTGATAGCCGAGCTGACAGGTGGATATGATTTATTTCTTCCGTTGATGATTGTATCTGTAAGTTCATATCTGACAATTATTGCTTTCGAACCTCATAGTATCTATTCGATGCGTTTGGCTAAGAAGGGACAATTGCTGACACATCACAAGGATAAAGCTGTGTTGACGCTGATGAAAATGGAAAACGTGGTGGAGAAAGATTTCGTTGTCGTACACCCGGAAATGGACTTGGGCGAACTGGTGAAAGCAATTGCAGCTTCCCATCGAAATGTCTTTCCGGTGACAGATAAGAAAACGGGTGAATTGTTGGGAATTGTATTGCTCGACGATATTCGCAACATCATGTTCCGGCAAGAACTTTATCATCGTTTCACTGTTAATAAATTGATGATATCTGCTCCTGCCAAAATCTTCGATACGGATGGAATGGAGCAGGTTATGCAAACATTTGACGATACGAAAGCCTGGAATCTTCCGGTTGTAGATGAGGAAGGCCGCTATCAGGGATTTGTCTCTAAATCAAAGATATTTAATTCGTATCGGCAAGTGCTGGTACATTTTTCAGAAGACTAATCTGTGCCTAAGTAATGATAACAGATTTAAAATATGAAGAAAGAAAATTTAAGAATAGTATATATGGGAACTCCCGATTTTGCGGTAGAGGCCCTGCGCCAATTGGTAGAAGGCGGTTATAATGTAGTGGGTGTGATTACAATGCCCGATAAACCTGCCGGACGCGGACATAAGATTCAATATTCTCCTGTCAAACAATATGCGCTCGAACAGAATTTACCGTTGCTTCAACCGGAAAAGTTGAAAGATGAAGCTTTTGTGGAAGCGTTGCGTGAGTGGAAAGCGGATTTGCAGATTGTAGTTGCTTTCCGTATGTTGCCGGAAGTGGTATGGAATATGCCGCGACTGGGTACATTTAATCTTCATGCTTCTTTACTTCCTCAATATCGTGGAGCTGCTCCTATCAACTGGGCGGTTATCAACGGTGATACGGAAACCGGGATTACGACTTTCTTTTTGAAGCATGAGATAGATACCGGAGAGGTCATTCAACAGGTACGTGTGCCTATTGCAGATACGGATAATGTAGAAGTGGTACATGATAATTTGATGATGTTGGGAGGAAAACTGGTTCTTGAAACAGTAGATGCTATACTGAATGGAACGGTCAAACCAATTCCTCAAGAAGAAATGGCAGTTGTCGGTGAACTCCGTCCTGCTCCGAAGATATTTAAAGAAACTTGCCGGATTGACTGGAACCAGCCGGTGAAGAAGATCTACGATTTTATCCGTGGACTATCACCTTACCCCGCTGCCTGGAGTGAACTGATTGCTTCCGAAAAAGCAGAAAGTGTGGTCGTGAAAATATTTGAAAGTGAGAAAGTTTATGAATCACATCAATTGGCTGCCGGAACAATCGTAACTGATGGCAAGAAATTTATGAAAGTAGCTGTACCGGATGGATTTGTATCTATTCTTTCTTTACAATTACCCGGTAAAAAACGACTGAAAACAGATGAGTTGCTTCGTGGTTATCACCTGGAAGATGGGTGTAAGATGAAGTGATCTGACAATAAGATAGAATAAAAACCGTCCCGAACACGAGACAATTAGAACCTAAAATAAAAGAATTATGAAACCGATTATCGCTCCTTCTATTCTTTCTGCCGATTTTGGATATTTGGCAAAGGATATTGAAATGGTAAACCGCAGTGAAGCGGAGTGGGTACATATTGATATTATGGACGGAGTATTTGTTCCGAATATTTCATTTGGCTTTCCGGTACTGAAATATGTAGCGAAGTTAAGTAAGAAGCCGTTGGATGTGCATTTGATGATTGTGAATCCGGAGAAATTCATTCCGGAAGTAAAAGCATTGGGTGCTCATACGATGAATGTGCATTATGAAGCTTGTCCACATCTGCATCGGGTGATTCAACAAATCAGAGAAGCCGGGATGCAGCCTGCTGTAACGATCAATCCTGCTACTCCTGTAGCTCTTCTGCAAGATATTATCCGGGACGTGTATATGGTGCTTATCATGAGCGTGAATCCGGGATTTGGCGGGCAGAAGTTTATCGAACATTCGGTAGAAAAAGTTCGTGAACTGCGTGCCTTGATTGAACGGACAGGTTCGAAAGCCCTGATTGAAGTAGACGGTGGCGTGAACCTGGAAACAGGGGCCCGTTTGGTTGAGGCGGGAGCCGATGCGCTGGTGGCTGGAAATGCTGTCTTTGGTGCACAGGATCCGGTAGAAATGATTCGTCAGTTGCACGAACTGTAACTAATCTATTGAATTCCTTTTATATCCATCGATATCCATTTATACGCCTGCTTATCCCCTGGATAGCAGGCATTTTTTGTGGAGATCATTTTTTTGACCGTTCATGGGCCCCCCTTTGTGGTATTCTCTTCTTTGGCTTTTTTGCTGCATTGTCTTTTGCTCTTTATTTTCTGAAGCGCTATTCGCTGCGATGGTGTTTTGGGATAGCTATCTCCGCTCTTTGTTTTACGGGAGGATGGCTTGGGATGACTGGACAATTGCAACAGGCTGTCTGCTCTTTTCCGAAAGAAGAAACAGTGTACCGGGTTTTGATAACGGATGCGCCTCAACCTAAAGAACATACTTACCTCTGTCAGGCATTATTGAAAGAACGTCGTGATACTGCGGGCATATATCCGATAGGACATACTGCGGTTCTTTATCTACAGCAAGATTCGTCTGCCTCCCGTTTGAAGAGTGGAGATGAACTGCTGATTTCTGCCCGCATTTCTCCTCCTCTCAACAATCGAAACTTTGATGAATTTGATTATGCCCGCTTCCTGATGCGGAAAGGCATTAGCGGAACAGGATATGTTGCATCCGGGAAATGGACAATCTTATCTTCAAGCAAACCACCTTTATCTTCTGCTAATCCATCCATCTCTTTACGACAAGACGGAATGAATAACTTTGACCTCAAAAGTACAGCCAGCTCTTGTAGAAGAAACGTGGTTTCACTTTATCAGGGACTGGGATTCAACGGGGATGAACTGGCAGTACTTTCAGCACTAACAATAGGAGATAAGACAGAATTAAGTGATTCGGTTCGTGAAAGTTATTCGGTGGTCGGTGCAAGCCATATTCTTGCTTTATCCGGTTTGCATATCGGACTTTTATATACAATGCTTTTTTTCATTCTGAAACCTATTGCCCGAAGAGGAAATATAGGTAGATGTGTGCGTTCTGTTTTTCTTCTTGTCTTATTGTGGACCTTTGCTTTTTTTACAGGGCTTTCTCCGTCGGTAGTACGTTCGGTCAGTATGTTTTCGATTTTAGCTATGGCGGATATGGTTGGTCGTGAACCTTTATCTTTAAATACATTGGCGGTAGCTGCGTGGTTGATGTTATTCTGCAATCCTGCATGGCTGTTCGATGTTGGTTTTCAGCTCTCTTTCCTTGCTGTTGCTTCTATCTTGCTTATTCAAAAGCCGATCTACCATTTGATTACCGTGAAAAGTAGAATAGGAAAGTATGTTTGGGGACTCATGAGCGTGTCTATTGCCGCACAAATAGGAACAGCTCCGCTTGTTCTGTTTTATTTCTCTCGATTCTCCGTGCATTTTCTATTGACGAATTTAGTTGTTATTCCTTTGATTACGATTATCTTATATGCTGCTGTCGTAATGCTTCTTCTGACTCCTTTCTCCTGGCTTCAGATAGAAGTAGCCGGAGGTGTTAAGAAGCTGTTGGAAGGACTTAATTTCTTTGTCCGATGGGTAGAACAGCTTCCTTACGCTTCTATAGATGGAATTTGGCTTTATCAGTCAGAAGTGCTAGGTATCTATATTGTCATCGCTCTGCTAACCTATTATTTCATGAATCGCCGATACCGGAATCTGCAAATCTGTCTTTTTTTTATCTTGTTGATGGGGACTTATCATGCAACGCTGTATTGGCTGGATCGTCCTCAAACGAGTTTAGTCTTTTACAATATGCGTGGTTGTCCGGCAGTACATTGCATAAAGAGTGACGGGCAATCCTGGATAAACTATATGGATACTCTCTCCAATGAAAAACGTCTGAAACACATGACAGCTAACTATTGGAAGCGTCATCACCTTCTTCCTCCCCAAGAAATAACGGCTGATTGCCGGCACGCTGAACTTAACCGTCAACAGCAGATTATATCCTATCATGGTTGTCGTGTATGTGTCATAAACGATAACCGTTGGCGAAACAAATCTACCGTTTCTCCGTTATATATTCAGTATCTTTACTTATGCAAAGGATATGACGGTCATCTGGAAGAACTCGCCCAAGTCTTTTCTTTCTCTTACGTCATATTGGACGCGTCCCTCTCGGAATACCGCAAACACCTACTTGAAAGCGAATGCAAGAAATCCGGTCTGCGATTTATCTCTTTGTCTGACGAAGGTTCTGTCCACTTTTTGCTCTAAGTACAAAGATTTATCGTACATTTGCACCTTGATAAAGTTTAAGAGTATGTTGACGAAAGTAATTGAACAAGCCAAAATAGACCATTTTTCCAAATGGTTTGAACGAGCTGACAAAATAGTAATTGTATCCCATGTTTCTCCTGACGGCGACGCTATTGGTTCATCATTGGGATTGTATCATTTCCTGGATTCACAGGAAAAAACAGTAAACGTAATTGTGCCGAATGCCTTTCCCGATTTCTTGCGATGGATGCCGGGCAGTAAGGATATTCTTTTGTATGACCGTTACAAAGATTTTGCCGATAAGTTGATAGCCGAAGCTGACGTAATCTGTTGTCTCGACTTCAATGCACTGAAGCGTATTGACGATATGGCAGATGCTGTGGTTGCATCTCCTGCGCGTAAAATCATGATCGATCATCACCTGTATCCCGAAGATTTCTGTAAGATTGTAATGTCCTATCCTAAGATTTCTTCTACTTCCGAATTGATATTCCGGCTGATTTGTCGTATGGGATATTTCAGTGATATCACGAAGGAAGGCGCAGAATGTATCTACACAGGCATGATGACAGATACAGGAGGATTCACTTATAATTCGAATAACCGGGAAATTTATTTTATCATTAGCGAACTACTTTCCAAAGGAATCGATAAGGATGATATTTACCGTAAGGTGTACAATACCTATTCCGAGAGCCGTTTGCGTTTGATGGGCTATGTACTGTCGAACATGACTGTTTATCCGGATTGTAATTCGGCATTAATCACATTGACAAAAGCCGAGCAAAGTAAGTTTAACTATATAAAAGGTGATAGCGAAGGCTTCGTAAACATCCCCCTTTCCATCAAGAATGTTTGTTTCTCCTGCTTCTTGCGGGAAGATACAGAGAAGCCGATGATTAAAATCTCCCTTCGTTCGGTAGGAACCTTTCCATGTAATCAGTTAGCCGCTGAATTTTTCAACGGTGGCGGACATTTGAACGCTTCGGGCGGTGAGTTTTTCGGAACGATGGAAGAGGCAAAAGCGGTCTTTGAGAAAGCGCTTGAGAAGTATAAACCTTTGTTAACAGCAAAAAGCTAAAGATGGAAGGTTAAAAGTGAATATGGAAAGGTTAAAAGATACGAACTTTCAACTTCCCCCTTTCAACTTTTAATGATTTTGAGATACATTTGTGCGGAATATAGCTAAATAACAGATAATGAAGAAACTTGTATTTTTATTTCTCTCTTTGTTAACCGCCGGAAGTCTGTTCCAGGCATGCGACAATTCGAAGACTTATGCAGAAATGCTGGAAGACGAGAAAAATGCGGTGAATAAGTTCATCAAAGATAATGATATTCGTGTCATTTCACTGGAAGAGTTCGAAAGAGACACTGTTACGGCTTCAAAAGAAGCTGGGGATGGATATGACGAATATGTTGCTTTTTCCAACGGCGTATATATGCAGATCGTAGATCGTGGCGGGAAAGAGGAAGGTGAGAATGGGGTTGAGTTTATTAATGAAGTAGACACTTTTGCTAATAATAATGTCATTTGTACTCGTTATGTAGAAAAGGATATGATGACAGGAGAGGTTACTTGTTTCAATGTACCATTAGAAGAATGGATGGATGCTCCTGATTATTATAAGTTTCCATTAACATTCCGTTATGTACAAAACGCGTCTACTGTTTATGGAATCGTTTTATCCGGTAGTTTGGAATATGATTTATTATGGGTTAATCAAGGTTATGGAACTGCAATTCCATCCGGCTGGTTGATTGCCTTACCTTATTTGCGTAATAATGCACATGTACGCTTGATTGTACCTTCTAAGATGGGGCATACAACTGCACAACAATATGTCAATCCTTATTTCTATGATATCTGGAAGTTTGAGAAAGCAAAAAGCTAAAGCACTAACATTAGATAAATCTTTTAGTTAAAAACCTATGACTCTAATCAAATCTATCTCTGGAATCCGCGGAACCATCGGCGGAGGAGCGGGAGAAGGACTGAACCCGCTTGACATTGTAAAATTCACCTCGGCTTATGCTACTTTAATTCGTAAGACCTGCAAAGCGAAGAGCAACAAGATTGTTGTGGGACGCGATGCCCGCATCTCGGGTGAAATGGTAAAAAACGTAGTAGTCGGCACATTAATGGGAATGGGCTGGGATGTAGTAGATATTGATCTTGCTTCTACTCCGACCACAGAGCTTGCTGTAACTATGGAAGGCGCTTGTGGTGGCATCATCCTGACAGCTTCTCATAACCCTAAGCAGTGGAACGCACTGAAGTTACTGAATGAACATGGCGAATTTCTGAATGCAGCCGAAGGCAACGAAGTGCTTCGTATTGCTGAAGCAGAAGAATTTGACTATGCCGACGTAGATCACTTGGGCTCTTACCGCAAAGACCTGACTTATAATCAGAAACATATCGACAGTGTATTGGCTCTCGACTTGGTAGATGTAGAAGCTATCAAAAAAGCCAATTTCCGTGTAGCTATTGACTGTGTAAACTCGGTAGGCGGTATTATTCTTCCCGAACTTCTTGAACGTTTAGGTGTGAAACATGTAGAAAAACTCTACTGTGAACCTACCGGAAACTTCCAGCACAACCCCGAACCGCTTGAAAAGAACCTCGGTGACATCATGAACTTAATGAAAGGTGGAAAGGCCGATGTAGCTTTTGTTGTAGACCCCGATGTTGACCGTCTGGCAATGATCTGCGAGAATGGCGTAATGTACGGTGAAGAATATACATTGGTTACTGTTGCCGACTATGTACTGAAACATACCCCCGGTAACACTGTTTCTAATTTAAGCTCTACCCGTGCTTTGCGTGATGTAACTCGCAAGTATGGAATGGAATACAGCGCTTCTGCCGTAGGCGAAGTAAATGTGGTAACGAAGATGAAAGCAATCAATGCTGTTATCGGTGGTGAGGGAAATGGTGGAGTAATTTATCCTGCCAGTCACTACGGACGTGATGCATTGGTAGGCATCGCATTATTCCTTAGCCATCTGGCTCACGAAGGAAAGAAGGTTAGCGAGCTCCGTGCTACTTATCCTCCTTACTTCATTGCTAAAAACCGTGTAGACTTGACTCCGGAAATCGATGTAGATGCTATCCTTGCAAAAGTAAAGGAAATCTATAAGAACGAAGAAATCAACGATATCGACGGTGTGAAAATTGACTTTGCTGACAAATGGGTACATTTGCGCAAGAGTAATACAGAACCGATCATCCGTGTGTATAGTGAAGCTTCTACCATGGAAGCTGCCGAAGAAATCGGTCAGAAGATAATGGATGTGATTAATGAATTAGCAAAATAATATCCTGTAAAATAGGATTTTATTTATAACATTTGAGTCTCGTATATCATAAAGATAACTGAATAAGTTGTCTCATTGATATACGAGACTTTTTATTAGGATGATATCCACTGAATGATAATAGTTACTCTTCTCCTTGAGAATTAACAATAAAGTTTCTTTTGATTAAGTCTAAACTTCCTTTCGTCTAATAGTAAACTTCTCTTTTGTTATTTACAAACTTAAAATGAAAGCTTCATTTTTATAAATGCAAGCTTTGTTTTTAAAAACGGAACCTTTGTTTTTATAAATGAAGCTTGCATTTATAGATTGGAAGGGATGAAAGGCAACTTTACTGTTAATAAAAAGAAAGTTTGGACTTAATCAAGAGCAACTTTTCTATTAATAGATTACATGAGAAGTAAGCAGTGTTGAGAGAGAAGTAATCAACAAAGCTTACTTCTCTGCGTCGTTAGCATAGATACACCACAAGAATATCAATTGGTATACAACTTTATAGGTCTTATATCAATGATAAACACATGGCTTAAATATGCATATTGATAAACGTACGGCATGAAAATAAAACTGATTGCATTATTTATAATGATGAGATCATTGAAAAATGGAAGAGGCAGACTCTTAGATTGTGTGAACTTAGTAGTGAAGTAATTGTTGAAAAATAGAGGTACTTGATAAAATAGAGTTGCATTTTCCGTATAAAAACGTATCTTTGTGTAAAGAGAATCAAAGACATCGATTATTAATGGCTATTTTCTTTCGCACTGCGAAACAAAACATATAAGCGATTGCCTGATATTTAATAGATGATATTAATGATTAACACAATGAAAATGCGCTTGATTTTTCCTTTTGTTCTATTGATTTATTCATTGATCTGTCAGGCAGATGGTGGTAAAGATTCATATATCTTCCGGAAAGTAGATTATCAGCAAGGATTATCTAATAGCGCTGTGCTTTGTCTTTTTCAAGACAATACAGGGTTGATGTGGTTCGGTACTTACGATGGAGTCAATTGTTATGACGGCAGAAGCATGGAAGTTTTCCGTTCCGATTTTTCAGCTCCCAAGGCTTTGAGTAACAACGTAATCCATTCTATTCAGCAGGCGGATAATAATTGTTTGTGGATTTCTGGTTCTTCGTCAAATTTGGTGGTAAATTCTTTATCTCTTTATTTCCAAGTTAATAATTATCCCTTTTTACTCACTTT
>NZ_JAJKHN010000019.1:0-84415 GCF_020982715.1 Bacteroides sp. 1_1_30 | reverse complement strand
ACATAAATAGTATTATCATCTATTAGATAATATGAAATTAAAACAATTGCTCTTTTTGTCTTTTAATCATGCTACAAAGTAAGATTTTTTTTATTTCAATAGGATTACATCCTCATTAAAACAATAGTTCGTTAAGTATTCATTTAATCTTTATGTGGTAATAATTACAAACTTTTGTTTTTTATTCTTAGACCAAGCGAGAATGGTGTTCCTGCGGAAATCTTTCGTGACTACTGGAGTAACGTCCAACTGGATAAATATAAGTTTGCATTCGTGACAAAGTGGTGGTATGACGGAAAAGGCAGGCAAATTTATCGGATAGTGCATCCGTAATGCTTCAATTATCATTATATTTGCCACTCTATTATCAAGGAAGGTCTCTTTGCTTTGGGGCAATCGGCTGAATGATGCTTGGATAGGAATAACCTATAGTGTCTTTAATCTAAAACGAAAAATAATAAATGGAAATTCAAAATAGTATATTTAACTACGCTACTTTGCTTAAACAAGTCAAAGCACGGGTGGCACTCGCACAGAAAAAAGCGATTTATTCCGCTAATGAAGAAATGCTTTCTATGTATTGGGACATCGGCAAACTTCTTTGTGAAAGCCAGAAACAGATAGGATGGGGGAACAATGCACTTGAACAGCTTGCCAATGACCTGAAGAATGATTATCCGAAAGTGAAGGGCTTTTCCCCACGAAATTGCAGGTGTATGATTCAGTTTCATAAAGAATATAATCAAGAGCTTACAATTTGGCAACCAGTGGTTGCCAAATTAGAAATGTCAAATTGTGTTCTTCCGATAAAACAGTTAAGCTGGTCACACAACATCACTTTAATACAACGGGTAAAAGACCTGAAAGCCCGCTATTGGTACATGATTCAATGTTTGAAGAGTGGATGGAGTCGTAATTTCTTAATTGAAGCTATCAATCAGGACTACTACCATACTTACGGAGCATTGGCAAACAACTTCGATTCCACTCTCCCGGAAATACAAGCCAAGCAGGTAAAAGAAACCTTAAAAGACCCCTATATTTTTGATATGCTGACTTTCACTGACGAATATAACGAAAGAGATGTAGAGTTAGGGTTGGTTAAGCATATTGAAAAGTTCCTTCTCGAAATGGGAGCAGGCTTCGCCTTCATGGGCAGACAGTATCATATTGAAGTGTCCGGCAATGATTTCTATATTGACATCTTGATGTATAATGTGTTTATGCACAGGTATTTAGTCGTGGAGTTGAAAAAGGGTGACTTCCAACCCGAATATATCGGTAAACTGAATTTCTATTGTTCTGCAGTAGATGATATTCTTTGCCGGGAAGGTGATAATCAGACGATTGGTTTGCTTCTTTGTCAGAACAAAGATCGCATCATGGCTGAATATGCTTTACGTGATGTGCACAAACCAATAGGTATTTCCGATTATGAGTTAGGTAAATCAATCCCTCACGATATAAAATCCGGACTGCCTTCCATCGAAGAACTGGAAAGCAAACTTTATCAGGGATTACAGGACAATGAAAGTGCAGAATAATTTAGGCGGAGTGGTGTATAGGTGGAAAAAATACACCATGCTCGCCCGTCTGTGCTATTTTGGTTATTAGATAGAATATTTGCTCTGATACTCCTTCGGCGACATCCCTTCATGCCGTTTGAAATACCTGCCTAGATACGACTGGTCGGGAAAACCGAGCCGGTCGGCTATTTCCTGAATCGTCAGTTCGGTGGATTGAAGCAGCACTTTTATCTCCAGGATGGAGAAGTCATCAATAAGCTTTTTGGCAGCTTCACCCGTCACGCTTTTGCAGATACCTGTCAGGTATTTGGTGGAGATACAGAGCTTGTTGGCGTAGAAGGTTACTTCCCTTTCAGCGATGCAGTTTTCGTGCACCAGTGCGATGAATTTCTTGAAGATTTCATCCTGCCGACTTCCTCCTTCTATTTCCTGCCGGTCGAAGTAGCGGTAACACTTGTCATAGATATCCAACATAAACGACTGGAGGTGATTTTTAGCAATTTGGTTGCGGAAACGATTTTCGCGGTCGTTGTATATAGCGGTCGTGGCACGTATTAACCCATTGATAGCTCCGGTATTTTCTTCCGGAAGTACGTAACACGGCTTTTCTTTGATAAACCGGAAGAAGATCGGCTCGAAACGCAGGCAGGCTTCACGAAACATTTCTTTGGGGAATCCGAAGAAAGAAGCTGTGAAATCACTGCTGCTGCCGTTGACGCGGATAATCGTTCCCGGCAAGAGCACGATTTGAGTATTTTCGACAATTTCATAGTCTTTCAAGTCGATCGTGACGTGTGCCCATCCGCTACGGCAAAAATAGATGGCACCCCCTTCCAGTTTCCATAGGCGTTGCATAATTGGAGACAGGTTTTCGTCCATTCCGGCTACGAACGGTTCACGAAATATGGCTAGGCTAGAGTTTTTTGATTCCATTGTTATTCTTATTTTGGGTACAAAAATAGCACTTTTTCACTAAATATCGGTTTTGATGTTCCTAAAATGAACAAAACTGAAGATACTAAGTCCAGTTTTCAATGAAGAAAACAGTCTACCTTTGCCGCGTTTAAAAATATTTAATAGGTAACAGAAAATGAGTAGAAAGGTATGTAAAATGAAGCAGGGATTATTGTTGCTCTGCTGTATGATTGCTGCGACAGGCTGTAAACAGGCTTCCCCGGCACAAATGGAAACAGAATACGAAGTGATGACCGTTGTTCCGGCCGACCGGATGATTTCAAGCGCCTACTCGGCAACCATCCGCGGACGCCAAGATATTGATATTTATCCCCAGGTGAGTGGTACGCTGACTAAAGTCTGTGTGACGGAAGGTCAACGCGTGAAGAACGGACAGACGTTGTTCATCATCGATCAGGTGCCGTATGAAGCTGCTTTGCAAACGGCAGTGGCAAACGTTGAATCGGCAAAAGCCTCTCTGGCTACGGCACAACTGACGTATGACAGTAAAGAGGAACTGTATAAAGCGAACGTAGTTTCCTCTTTCGATTTGAGTACCGCGAAAAACTCCCTACTGGCTGCCAAGGCACAGTTGGCGCAGGCAAAAGCGCAGGAAGTGAGTGCCCGCAACAATCTTTCTTATACGGTTGTGAAAAGTCCGGCAGACGGTGTGGTGGGTACATTGCCTTACCGCGTAGGCGCTTTGGTGAGTTCCGCTCTTGCCCAACCGCTGACAACGGTTTCCGACAATTCGGATATGTATGTTTACTTCTCCATGACGGAAAACCAGTTGCTGGGACTCATCCGCCAATACGGTTCCAAAGAAGAGGCGCTGAAAAATATGCCTGCCATCAATCTGCAACTGAACGATAAATCGGCTTATTCCGAACAAGGACAGATCGAGTCGATTAGTGGAGTGATCGATCGTTCGACGGGTACGGTCAGTCTGCGTGCTGTTTTTCCGAATAAGGAAGGATTGTTGCATAGCGGTGGTGCGGGCAACGTGATTGTTCCTGTGCAGAAAACGGGAGCATTGACCATTCCACAGGCTGCCACTTTCGAAATACAGGATAAGAGATATGTATATAAAGTAGTGGACGGTAAAGCTCAATCAAACCCGGTACAGGTGACTCGCGTCAACGGCGGTCGGGAATTTATTGTAGATGAAGGGCTGGTACCGGGAGATGTGATTGTGGCCGAAGGCGTAGGATTGCTTCGTGAAGGTACTCCGGTCAAGGCGAAGGCTGCTCAAACTCCAGTGGCAGGAGTGACAAAGGCTAATCAATCTTCATCAGCAGAGACAATAAATCAATCCTCATTAGCAGAGGCAATCAACCAATCCTCATTAGCGGAGACGACCGCTCAATCTCTGTTGGCAGAGACAGCCACAGCGTCTCCGGCCACAACTACTGAAAATTAAACCAAGGAGGAATCATTCATGAATTTAAGAACCTTTATAGAACGCCCCGTATTATCGGCAGTCATTTCTATTACGATTGTTGTAGTGGGTATCATCGGGCTGTTCAGTCTGCCTGTTGAGCAGTACCCCGATATTGCTCCGCCTACCATTATGGTGAGTACCACCTATTATGGTGCCAGTGCGGAAACGTTGCAGAAGAGTGTAATCGCGCCTTTGGAAGAGGCGATCAATGGGGTGGAGGACATGACCTACATGACATCTTCCGCCACCAATGCCGGTTCGGTGAGCATCACCGTCTATTTTAAGCAGGGCACCGATCCTGATATGGCGGCTGTCAACGTGCAAAACCGTGTGTCGCGTGCTACGGGACAGCTTCCGGCGGAAGTAACCCAAGTCGGTGTGACCACTTCCAAGCGGCAGACGAGTATCTTGCAGATGTTCTCCTTGTCCAGTCCGGACGAGAGTTATGACGAGAACTTCCTGTCCAACTATATCAGCATCAACCTGAAACCACAGATTCTCCGCATCTCCGGTGTGGGCGATATGATGATTATGGGTGGTGAATATAGTATGCGTGTATGGATGAAGCCGGATGTGATGGCACAGTACAAACTGATTCCGTCCGACATCACCGGCGTGCTTGCCGAGCAGAATATCGAATCGGCAACCGGTTCGTTTGGCGAGAACTCGAATGAAACGTACCAATATACGATGAAGTACAAGGGACGTCTGATTACTCCCGAAGAATTTGGCGACATCGTCATCCGTTCTAGCGATACTGGCGAGGTGTTGAAACTGAAAGATATTGCCGACGTACAACTGGGACAGGACAGCTACGCTTACCACGGTGGTATGGACGGCCATCCGGGTGTGTCTTGTATGGTGTTCCAGACGGCAGGTTCCAATGCGACGGAAGTAAACCAGAACATCGACAAATTTCTCGATGAGGCACGCAAGGATCTTCCGAAAGGAGTGGAGCTGACACAGATGATGAGCTCCAACGACTTCCTGTTCGCTTCCATTCATGAGGTGGTGAAGACGTTGATCGAGGCAATTATCCTCGTGATCCTTGTGGTGTACGTTTTCTTGCAGGACTTCCGTTCCACATTGATTCCTTTGGTCGGAATCGTTGTGTCTCTGGTAGGTACGTTCGCTTTCATGGCGATAGCTGGATTCAGTATCAACCTGCTGACACTGTTTGCGCTCGTGCTGGTGATCGGTACGGTGGTGGATGATGCCATTATTGTCGTCGAGGCGGTGCAGGCGCGGTTCGATGTGGGGTACAGGTCGTCCTATATGGCAAGTATCGACGCGATGAAAGGTATCAGTAATGCTGTTATCACTTCTTCACTGGTGTTTATGGCGGTATTTATTCCGGTGTCCTTTATGGGCGGCACTTCCGGTACGTTTTATACACAGTTCGGGTTGACGATGGCGGTGGCAGTAGGTATTTCGGCTATCAATGCGTTGACCTTGAGTCCGGCTTTGTGCGCATTGCTGCTCAAGCCTTACATCAATGAAGACGGAACGCAGAAGAACAACTTTGCGGCACGTTTCCGTAAGTCTTTCAATTCGGCTTTCGATGTGATGGTGGATAAATATAAGACGATTGTATTGCTCTTTATCAAGCGCAGATGGCTCACATGGTCGCTGCTGGCTTGTTCCGTAGTGTTGCTTGTGTTCCTGATGAATACGACAAAGACCAGTCTGGTGCCCGACGAGGATCAGGGGGTGATTTTCGTCAATGTAAGTACGGCGGCAGGCAGTTCGCTCACAACGACGGATGAGGTGATGGAACGCATCGAAAAACGCCTGATGGCGATTCCCCAACTGAAGCACGTGCAGAAAGTGGCCGGTTACGGTTTGCTGGCCGGACAAGGAAGTTCGTTCGGAATGTTGATTCTTAAGTTGAAGCCGTGGGACGAACGACCGGATGACGCGGATAATGTGCAGTCGGTGATCGGACAGGTGTATGCCCTTACGGCCGATATTAAAGATGCCAGTGTGTTCGCCATCTCACCGGGTATGATTCCGGGCTACGGTATGGGTAATGCGCTCGAGCTCCACATGCAGGACAAGATGGGCGGTGATATCAATGAGTTCTTTACCACTACCCAGCAATATTTGGGCGCGTTGAACCAACGGCCTGAAATAGCAATGGCTTATTCGACGTTCGACGTGCGCTATCCGCAATGGACGGTAGAGGTGGATGCGGCTAAATGCAAGCGTGCAGGTATCACGCCCGACGCTGTGTTGAGTACGCTGTCCGGCTACTACGGTGGTCAGTATGTGTCCAACTTCAACCGTTTCTCTAAAGTGTACCGCGTTATGATTCAGGCCGATCCGATGTTCCGTCTGGACGAGACTTCGCTCGACAACGCTTTTGTGCGTATGTCCAATGGTGAGATGGCTCCGTTGAGCCAGTTCGTTACACTGACCCGCAGCTATGGTGCCGAGTCGTTGAGCCGTTTCAATATGTATAACTCCATTGCGGTGAACGCGATGCCGGCTGATGGATACAGTACGGGAGATGCGATCAAGGCTGTGCAGGAAACGGCGGAACAGTCTCTTCCGAAAGGTTACGGCTATGACTACGGAGGTATCACCCGTGAGGAAAACCAGCAAAGCGGCACGACGATGATTATTTTCGGTATCTGCTTTCTGATGATTTACCTCATTCTAAGCGCGCTCTACGAGAGCTTCATTATTCCGTTCGCCGTTCTTTTGAGTGTGCCTTGCGGATTGATGGGTAGCTTCCTTTTCGCCCGGATGTTCGGACTGGAGAATAATATTTACCTGCAAACGGGTCTGATTATGTTGATCGGCTTGCTGGCAAAAACGGCTATCTTGCTGACGGAATATGCTGCCGAACGCCGTAAGGCCGGTATGGGACTGATTGCTTCTGCTGTCAGTGCAGCCAAAGCCCGTCTGCGCCCGATTCTGATGACGGCTTTGACGATGATTTTCGGTCTGTTCCCGCTGATGATGTCTAGTGGAGTAGGAGCTAACGGTAACCGTTCATTGGGTACGGGAGTAGTTGGCGGTATGACTATCGGTACGCTGGCACTGCTTTTCATCGTGCCGACTTTGTTCATTGCTTTCCAATGGTTGCAGGAACGTCTCCGTCCCGTACAGAGTGCCCCTACGCATGATTGGCAGATTGAAGAGGAAATCAAAGTGAGCGAGGAAGAAAAGTCCAGGGCTGGAAAAGAGTAATTCTGATTTTTAGACAGAAGAACATAAGTGCAAAAGATAAAGTCGGTGTAGTCATATAATCAATGTAATTCATGTGGTTGATATAATGAATGTAATCGTTGTAATAGAACGTTGATAATAAGTTCAATATTTGTTCTTTTGTTCTTCTGTCTGAAAGATAAAATAAGCATTTAATTAGGATACAGTGAATCTGTCCTCCTCATTAGTTTATATCATAAATTTATAGTTGAATGAGAAAAATAATAATTCTGTCCGCAGCAACACTCGTTTTGAGCAGTTGCGGTATCTATAATAAATACAAACCGGTATCGGAAGTTCCCGAAGGACTTTACGGCAGCGAGTCAGTGGTCGCCGATACGGCAAACTTCGGCAACCTCTCGTGGCGGGAGGTTTTTACCGACCCGTCTTTGCAAAACCTGATTGATTCGGCACTCGTGCGCAACACCGATATGCAGACTGCCCACTTGCGTGTGAAAGAAGCGGAAGCTACCTTGTTGACGTCCAAACTGTCTTATCTGCCTTCTTTATTCCTTGCGCCGGAAGGAGCTGCCAGCAGTTTCGACCGTGGAAAGGCGACGCAGACTTACTCTCTGCCCGTGACCGCTTCGTGGGAACTGGATATTTTCGGAAAAGTGACCACCGCAAAACGTCGTGCGAAAGCCGCTTACGAACAGAGCAAGGAATATGAACAAGCCGTAAAGACACAATTGGTGGCATCCGTTGCCAACACCTATTACACTTTGTTGATGCTCGATTCGCAATATGAGATAGCCGTTGCCACCGAAGCTGCGTGGAAGGAAAGCGTGAACGCCACCCGTGCCATGAAAAAAGCCGGTATGGTGAACGAGGCGGGACTGGCGCAGACGGAGGCTACTTATTATAATATATGTACCACCGTGCTCGACCTGAAAGAACAAATCAACCAGGCAGAGAATTCACTGGCGTTGTTGCTGGCTGAAACTCCCCATGAGATACAGCGTAGCAAACTGGGAAACCAGCAGTTGCCGGAAAACTTTTCCGTAGGTGTTCCCTTGCAGATGCTTTCCAACCGTCCCGATGTGCGTAGCGCAGAATTCTCGTTGGCGCAGGCTTTCTACACCACAAATGCCGCCCGTGCCGCTTTCTATCCTTCTATCACGTTGAGTGGCAGCGCAGGCTGGACCAACAGTGCGGGTAGCATGATTGTCAATCCGGGGAAGTTTCTGGCTTCTGCCGTAGCTTCTCTGACGCAGCCTCTGTTTAATAAAGGCGCCAACATCGCCCAACTGAAAATAGCGAAAGCCCAACAAGAGGAAGCCCGCCTTAGCTTCGAACAAACCTTGCTGAATGCAGGTGTGGAAGTGAACGAGGCACTGGTGCAGTATCAGACTGCCCGCGAGAAAGCCGACTACTACGACAAGCAGGTAGCCTCTTTGCAAACAGCCGCCAAGAGCACAAGTCTGTTGATGAAGCATGGCAACACCACTTATCTGGAAGTGCTGACGGCACAACAGACGTTGCTCAACGCGCAACTGTCACAAGTGGCGAACCGCTTTACCGAAATTCAGGGTGTGATTACGTTGTATCAGGCTTTGGGTGGCGGCCGTATGTAGGGAGGTATGTTTAAAATGGATGGCATCCGTTACATTGACGAGCATCTGGAACCTGATAATTTGAATGTTTGTGTATGAAGAGAAAGAGGTGGGCTATCTTGTGAAGGGGAACTCACCTCTTTTGTTTTAGCTGTCTATGTCATATAGGTTAAGAAGGGTTTCTTTAATTCTGTCTTTTTTTCTCTCTATATCAGAACACTCTTTTTTGTTTACCATCAGGTAAGAACTGATTTCTATAAATTCGTAATGTTCAAAACGTTCTTTACCAAATAATTGGGTAGCCATGTTTTTGTATAATCTGAACCTTTGATTGTTGGCTCTTCCTTCTATTTTGTTAGATTCTAAATCTAAACTTTGAGCACCATTTATCACAAATGAAGCTAGTGGGAATTTTTGTAAAATGAGAGGGACAATGCTGGCACAAGTCATAAATATACGTAGAGTTTCTGTATAGTTGTGCATTTTAGTCTTTGACAGATATCTTTTCTGTTTGAGTAGAATTTATAAATATATGCAAAATCAAAAGCGTCACCAACATTTGGTGACGCTTTTTGAATAAATATCATCTTATAAGGCCTTATATTATCCAGCATTACGGTACAAGTCTTATACTTGTATTTACAGGAATATTTGTTTCGTTTACACGATTCCCGTTTCCGACAATTTTTTTGAGAGACACAGTTTTATATTCGCTTATTGATTTCCATCCAAGTCTCTCACCTTTGCTCTTTTTGGTGTTGTTAGCAGCCAATGAAGCTTCTTTCTGTTTTTTTAAACTGTTTCCCATAATTAATGTCTCCTTTAGAGCTATGCCCCAAATATCTGTTTTGGAACGTAATAATGTTATTACTCCGCAAAAATAACAAATATATTTGCAAGAGAGGGTGGCTGATTGTGGATTGATGAGTGCTTTTAACTTCTTTTGTCTAATAACTCTATAACTCTATAACTCTTCGATCATGCTTAAAGGTAAATCAGTACATTCGGCAATAGATTGGTTGTCTATCCCTTTGGCTTTCATGTTCCGGGCTATTTGTAGTTGGGCTTTTTGGGCGCCTTCTTTCATCCCTTTTTGTTCAGCTGCATCCAGTGTCACCAAATAATCGCGGTACACCTTGACGCTATTGTCGTATCGCTCCCTGTCTTCCGGAGACATGGAAGCCACATCAGCGATATCTTCCAATTTCTCGAAGACAGCTTTTCGTGCCTTCAACGGCAAGATAGGTCGATCTGAAATCTTATTTCCACTCATCCGGGCGTTCTATTACATATCCGTTTGGTAGCTGCACTTTTTGGGGCAATATATGTTTCTTGAATATATTAAAAGCGCCATCAAGTTTACGTGTGCCATCACTTAGGTTCGATAAATTAGATGAATATCTGTTAGGAGGAAAATATACATAGACCTTTTGTGACGGGTTAAATTCTCTTATTAGCTCTACAGGTGGTATTAAATCGCTGTCTGCTGATACAATGATAGCAATGTCACAACGCTTTTTATAGGCGTCCGACAGAATCTTTGTAGCTATTCGTACATCTGTCTCTTTTTCTTCAAAAGAATGAATGATACCACCACAATAACGGCATTTAATCTCTTTTTTGAGGTATTTACCCAATATCAAGTTAAATTTAGGGTTACATTTGTTTGCTTGAAATAGTTTATCTTGCCTATCGTGTTTGCCTGCATCTGTTGGACGAGCTGAAAAATAATTGACTCCTACCAATTCTTGATAGGACTTTAGAAAACTATTAAAGAAGCTGACTAAATCCAGCCAATAACACATTTTCCATTTTTTAGACTTCAGCCCGTAATAGAAATTAAAACCGTCTACATAGACTATTACTTTCTTTTTGTCTTCCATAGCGTTATATATAAAAAAACCCATCTTTAATTGATGGGTCAGCCTTAGTATTTCTCAACTAAGGGGGGTAATTTGTACCACAAAGGTACAAATCTTTTTTAGAATAACAAATTGATAGGTTCTTTTTCTTCCTTTTTTATGATTTACTCTATTCTTTGGTTTCTCGAGTTACAAATACTGGCTCTACAAGTCGAGGCCTTTTCCTTGTATGATAAGAAGCGATAGTTCTTGGTTTTCTATCTTTCTTTGCCTGAATTTATGATATAAACGAATGATGATGGCATGTTTCGTTTTTATATTCAGACTTTTTCCCGGTTTATCTTCCCCTGATTAGCTTTTTCAGTGTCCCGTTGTATGTGTTCTCAAATTCCGTCGGATGATTGAGCGCCCAAAGAATGTAATCACCCGGTTCGTTCTTTTTGAGCAGGGTAGGGCGGTATTGGGAACTAAGGATTTTCCATAAAATCCCGCCGGGACCTCCCAGTTCTTTACGTCGGGCAAGGGCGGCAATCGCTTTCACTGTCTGTTCGTTCCGAATACCGATTGTTTGCATATTTAGTAGAAGTATAGCTTCCGAACCCCCTCCCGTTTGCATCCCTTCCGAAATCGTTTTCGGAGCTGTTTCAGAAATTGTTTCAGAAACCGTCTCCGCAGTAGATTCCGTTTTTTCTCTTCCAATCGATTTATCCAAAGACAAACCCTCTACAACGACAGGCGAAGCCTGAAAAACGCTGTTTGACGGAACGGGCGGCATTATCCTCTCATTCTCTTTTTGGCATTTTCCTTGTCTCTCTGTCTCTTTGTCTTTTTTGATTTCAGATTTGATCTCATTTTCCATATCCATTTCCTGTTTACCTTTGATATCTGTATCCGTTTCCTCTTTTGTTTGTGGCATTGTTGTAGCAAAATCATGGGATTCTGTTACATCTTTAAAATCTTCCTTGATAAGCCAGAAATGTTCCAGAGGTAATTTGTATTTTCTCCGGCTGTCGGTGATGATTTTATGATATTGTTCCTGAATGGCCTGTGAAGTCAATACACCGTACTCCTTATATATAAGATTGTCGAACAGCCCCACCGCCAGGCAATCATCAATAATGGCCTGCATTTCCTCCTCCTCGCAACACGCTTCCTGGGCGATGTCGAAGAGCGTGTCTTTGTTCCACGAAATATAATAACCTTTCTCTTTATAAATGAGGCAAAGCAGTGAAGTGAGCGCAGCAATCCCTGCCGCATGGTGGCGACAGGAGATGCGGCGTACTTTTCTGTCCTGCAGAAAATTGACATCGAGGGGAAAATAATCTAATCCGGGTTTGGAAATGCGGGCCATGATGATAAATTACTGATTGTAAATAATTGATAATAAATAACTGATAATTATTGAATAAACTCCGCTTTTACATCGAAGCAGGGGCAGGATTTTATATACTCGTTCGGTGAGATAATACCGTCTCCATTAAGATCGGGACTGGTGTCCCGATGTCCTATCACCTGTTGCAGAGAAGGGAAGACAAGGCGCAAATCTTCTACCAGCCGGACAAGTGCTTCACGCTGCGCTTCCGTTCGTGTGTCGGCAGGCCGACCGTTCTTGTCCAGTCCGCCAATGTAGCAGATACCGATAGACCGATGATTCCATCCCGTGCAATGTGCTCCGTCGAGGGCAACATCCCTTCCCGGTTCAACCGTGCCGTCGAGACGGACGACGAAGTGATAACCGATAGAACGGAAGCCGCGTTGACGATGCCAGCGGTCGATGTCGGCAGCGGTAAAATCCTGTCCCGCACGAGTGGCGGAACAGTGGATGATGATGGTGTCTCTCATTGTGAAATCCTCCTTTCTTGTTTGCGTATAGTAGGGGAGGTGAATCCGAAGGCGGCAGCCTCCTCTGCAGACAGTTGACGGTAATATTGCTTTGTCACCGAGTGGTGCACCGGAGTGAAGGGAGCGTGAATCGGTGGTACAGCCGTATCCGTTATTGCCAATGAGTTTAAAAAGACAGGCAGTTGTGATAAAGCCGATGAATTGGCAAAGGGAACTTTCATGAAATCGTTTCCCCGATGTTGCCTTGCACGTAGGTTATGTAGCCATACACGATCCGGATGTTTCAGTTGCAGGATGAGCCAGTGTTGGTGTGACGGTTTCAGACGTTCCTCTCTGCCCATTTCTTTCATAGACGGATAGGCACGTAAAATGATTCCTTTCGCATCCGTTACGGCGCAGGGAGTTTTGCGGGAACCTGTTCCGGTGGGGCGTAATCCTGTGCGGATGGCGTGCATCGTGTTGGTGTATGCATCGCACCATTCAAGGTTTGACACGTGGTTGTTCATTGTGTTTCCGTCAAGGTGGTTTATTTGCGGCAGATGTTTCGGGTTCGGAATAAATGCTTTGGCAATTAAGCGGTGGACGTTGTAATCGGTACAAATTCCTTTATTCAGGAGTGATACCGTTTCATAACCGGTTCCGATGATTTTAGTGCAAAGAATTAACTTCGATTTGCCCTTGAAACTCAATACCCGCCCATGATCTGAAATCATATAGTCGGGGTTTTCTTCAATAAATCTCCAATTTTCCATACTTGATACTGATAAATGTTAATAAAATTATACTCTGTTAAAAAATAGTCGCTTCTCTGAATTTAGCAAGGAGAAACGGCGTTTCCTGCATCTGTTAAACGGCGCTTCCTAGTGTGGAAAAGCGGCGTTTCTTGTATGTGTTAAACGGCGTTTCTTGCTGTCTTCATCTTGCTCTGTAGGAGGTTCGAGCCGTTCGGCACAGTGAATGAGAAATTCTAATTCTTCCCGGCAACCTTGAATCGCTTCTTGCAGGGAGTCTACATTATACTGTCTGCAAAGAGCTTCCCACTCTTTTCGTTCTTGCTGATTCATTCCTTTTTCTTGTAGGTTCATTCCACTTCGATATCCAGAAAATTTTCAGCATGAAAGGTGCGCCAGCCTTTGGCATCGATGTCGTAATAGACGACAAATGTGTTCTCCGGTTTTGGTGTGTACGGGCGGCGGAAACTATGTTCGTAGCCGATGAGTGTGCCGGTGGCACGACGGATGGTTCCATCCTGCTTGGTATATCGGAAACAGACGTTTCCGTGATGCATTTGTCGGATAAGCTTTCCTATCCGGTGAGCCGTGACGAGTGCATCGTGTCGGCTCATGCCATTACTTTGCCGGATGACAGCGGCCTGCTTCATAAGCCGTATCCGTTGAAGTGAATGATTCTTTTTGATTTCAGTCATTTTTTTTATTCGGTTTATTTTTGATTACGGTGGCAAAGGTAGAAGATGAGTTGCGTAAAGGTTGTCCAAGCTTGACGCATAAAAAAAGAATGGATACGAATGTGTCATGCTTGAATGAGTCGATGCATTAAAAGATTCGACCTGTTTTTTTTGATTATGTCAGTTGGGTAGAAAATGGGTACCTCCAAATCTATCCATATTTAAATTTATTCATGGAATAAGAACGAATGTGTCATGCTTGAACACAAATGTTAAAAGAAATATCGGACTTTTGTGGAATAATATAAAAATAAATTATGAAAAAGGAAAGCAATAAATTTAAAGTAAAAAGTAGAGATAAACAGAGTAAAACAACCGGTGTCCGTCATAGTGACGACGATGTGAAGAAAGCGGTGGTGGATCGTATTTTTAAGATAGAACAGTTGAATAATATTCCGGAAAGATATGTGGCGAACCATTCGAATTGTTCGCGCTCTTCAATAGGACGTATGTGTAAATGTAAATTTGACGGTCAGAGTCCTATCCCCGATTGGACAACTATTCATAATTATTCTGCTTGTATCATTGGAAAGTCTGAATTTATTCCCGGATTTCCCGAAGTGTTGTGTCATGTTTTAAATCTAATTGTTGACGATTCGGCAGATATAGACTGCACGGTGGATAATGACTGCCATATAGACATTGAAATTCGATTTCATACCTCCAAAAAACTGGTTAAGGATCCTATGGAAAAGGAAGGAGATAGGGAGAAAGAGGAACAATAAAAAGTAGAATTAAAGACGAAAATAGAAGGAATGGACTAATGATTACCAAGTTCTTGATGAACTTGGTACATTACTAATCACGAACTTTCCATCAAGGTCAGTGGTAGTTCCGATAGATGTACCTTTAATTACAACAGATGCCCCTATGACAGGTTGATTGTCTTCCTCGGAGAAGACAACGCCTGTTACCTTTTTAGAGGTTTGGGCAATTGTCAGGCTAATGCTTGCTAATAAGCAAGTTAATAACAGCGTTAGTTTTCTTTTCATATAGTTTTTATATAGTAGAATAGTCTGTTTTGTTATTTAATTATTTGCAAAAGTAAGCACATTTTTAGAAAAACAAAGAAAAATATGAAAAAAAATGCGAAATTGAACTGTATAGACAAAATACTATTGATGAAAAAGAAATGCAGATGAAACGAGTGTGTAAAAGTGAATTTCTATGCCTTTGTGATGGTTGATAATTCAAAAGAAGTTTCTTTTTGATATTTAAATGTGATAAAATAGCCTGATAAGATGTTTAATAACACATGAAAAATCATTAATTAGCATCTATCGGTAGAAAAAGGATAGTTTTCGGGAAGATTATGAATTTCGTGACCGTTATCTTTTATATTGTCACTTGGAGTTCAGGATAAAAGCTATTTGGGAACTGGAAAGGTCATTATATAAAAGATATTTTCTACCTCTTCAGTAAACCGGTAAAAGACGAAAAAAGTAGATTAAAGGCAAAAAAGGAAGATTATTTTTATCTTATAGTTCCGCATTTGTTTGCTTGTATTCTCTTTAGGTATCTTCTTTTTTATGTTTATTAAAGACTTTATATTTAGATATTTGCGGAGGAATGGGCTATGAAACGTATAAGTTCATCAAGAACTTTGCGAATCACCTATGTCGGCATGAAGCCGCAGGATGTTCCTATTAAGCCGGGGACAATCAAGGTGATGATGAAATCCGACTCCGAAGTATTGCAGGAAGTGGTGGTGACCGGTATGCAAAAGATGGACAAACGCCTGTTTACGGGAGCCACCAAACAATTGGATGCCGATAATGTAAAACTGGACGGTCTGCCCGACATCAGTCGCGGCTTGGAAGGTCGTGCGGCAGGAGTTTCCGTTCAGAACGTTTCGGGTACTTTCGGTACCGCTCCTAAGATTCGTGTGCGCGGTGCTACTTCCATTTACGGAAGTTCCAAGCCCCTTTGGGTAGTAGACGGAGTGATTCTTGAAGATGCCATCGACGTAGGTCCCGACGATCTTTCCTCCGGTGATGCGGAGACATTAATCAGTTCCGCCATAGCCGGGTTGAATTCCGACGACATCGAGAGCTTTCAGATATTGAAAGACGGATCGGCGACTTCCATTTACGGTGCACGTGCGATGGCAGGCGTGATTGTGGTCACCACCAAAAAAGGCCGTGCCGGAGTCAGCAAAATCAGTTATACCGGTGAGTTTACCACCCGTGCCATACCCAGTTATAAAGAATTCAATATCATGAATTCGCAGGAACAGATGGGTATCTATAAAGAGATGGAGCAGAAAGGCTGGCTGAACAGTGCCGACCTTTTCCGTACCAAAGACACGGGAGTGTACGGTCGTATGTATCGTCTCATCGACGAGTATAATAACAGCAACGGCCAGCGCGGACTTCTCAACACCCCCGAATCCCGCAATGCTTATCTCCGTGAAGCGGAAATGCGTAACACCGACTGGTTCGACGTGCTTTTCACCAATGCCATTTCGCAGAATCATTCCGTCAGCGTCACCGCCGGAACGGAAAAATCATCCTTCTATGCCTCGTTGAGCGCTATGCTCGATCCGGGCTGGTACAAGCAGAGCAAAGTGAAGCGTTACACAGCCAATGTAAACACCACCTATAATCTTTATAAAAACCTGTCGATCAACCTGATTTCTAACGCTTCCTACCGTCAGCAAAACGCACCGGGAACGATGAGCTCTACCCTCGACATCGCTTCCGGAAAGATGTCACGCGGATTCGATATCAACCCTTATTCTTACGCGCTCAATACGAGCCGTACGCTCGACCCGTCTGCGGATTATATCAGCAACTACGCTCCATTCAACATTCTTCACGAACTGGATAATAACTACATCGAAATCAACATGGTAGATGTGAAATTTCAAGGCGAGCTGAAATGGAAAGTGATTCAAGGACTTGAATTAAGTGCCCTCGGAGCTGTGAGATACCAGACCTCGTCGCAGGAACACAACGTGCTCGACGATGCCAACCAAGCCGTTGCCTACCGTACCGGTATGGACGACGCCACCATCCGCGAACAAAACGGATTGCTTTATAAAGACCCCGACAATCCATACGCCCTGCCTATCACCCTGCTGCCCGAGGGGGGAATCTACCAGCGCCAGGACCGCCGTATGTTGGGGCTCGATTTCCGCGGAACCCTCTCATGGAATCACCTTTTTGCCGAAAAACACATCACTAACTTCTTTGCCGGTATGGAAGTGAACAGTCTTAAAAAGGCATATTCTTCCTTTCAGGGCTGGGGAATGCAATATTCGATGGGGGAAATCCCTTCCTACGTCTATCAGTTTTTCAAGAACGGAATAGAGTCCGGTTCGCGTTATTACAGTCTGGGGCACTCCGAAACCCGTAGCATTGCGAGCTTTCTCAACGCCACCTATTCTTATGACGGCCGTTACACGCTCAACGGAACGTTTCGTTATGAAGGAACCAACCGCATGGGGGCGCAGCCGTTCGTCACGCTGGCTGCCCACGTGGAACTTGTCCGGTGCATGGAACGTGCATGAGGAAGCTTTTTTCAAAGCGCTCCAACCCACTCTTTCCAACCTGACTCTGAAAGCTTCTTACTCTCTTACTGCCGATCGCGGTCCGGCGGAAGTAACCAATTCGCAAGCCATCATCCGCAGTTTCTCTCCCTATCGTCCTTTTACCGATATTCAGGAAACGGGACTTTACATAGAGGACATCGAGAACAGCGAACTCACCTACGAGAAAAAGCATGAACTGAACATCGGCATCGACCTCGGTTTGCTCGAAAACCGGATCAATTTCTCTGCCGACTGGTATCAGCGCAACAACTATGACTTGATCGGTGTAGTTCCCACGCAGGGAGTGGGCGGTTTCATCAACAAATATGCCAACGTAGCCACGATGAAATCCCACGGTGTGGAGTTCACCCTTTCCACCCGCAACATTCGCACGAAAGATTTTTCGTGGAATACGGACTTTATCTTCTCCTACGCCAAAAATGAAGTGACCCAACTGAAAGGACTCACCAGCATGATGGAACTGGTATCCGGCAACGGTTTCGCCCGTGAAGGCTATCCCGTGCGCGGACTGTTTTCCATCCCTTTTGCAGGGCTCGACGCGGACGGTATTCCACAGTATCTGATTGACGGAAAACTGACCACTACCGGTGTCAACTTTCAGGAACGGGAGAAACTTGATTATCTGAAATATGAAGGTCCTACCGACCCTACTGTCACAGGACGTTTCGGTAACGCATTCACTTACAAAGGCTTCAAACTGAATGTCTTTATGACCTATTCTTTCGGCAACGTAGTTCGACTGGACCCTGTGTTCAACTATAAATACTCCGACCTCACCGCCATGCCGCGTGAGTTTAAGAATCGTTGGACGGTCTCCGGCGATGAGGCGAAAACCAATATACCAGTGATAATAAGCGACCCGCAATATCAGGCGAATACCTCGCTCTATCTTGCTTACAATGCTTACAACTACTCCACGGAGCGTATTGCCAAAGGCGATTTTATCCGTATGAAGGAAATATCACTGATGTATGAGTTCCCGAAAAGCTGGATTGCCCCTGCCAAAATTTCCAACTTGTCGCTCAAGTTGCAGGCCACTAACCTCTTCCTGATTTATGCCGACAAGAAACTGAACGGGCAGGATCCGGAATTTGTGAATACCGGCGGTGTAGCATCGCCCGTACCCCGCCAGTTCACCCTCACCCTGCGCCTGGGACTGTAAGTAAAGAATAGAGAATCAACCTAAAAAACATACGAGAGATGAAGAAAAAGATAAACCATATACTCCCTGCACTGGTACTGACCGCAAGTTTAGGTCTGACCACCGTCTCCTGCAACGGCTTTCTGGACGAAATGCCGGACAACCGTACGGAGTTGAACACCGACCAGAAAATAGCCAAACTGCTTGTATCGGCGTATGCCGACGTGTCGCCCAACGAACTGTTCGAGCTTTACAGCGATAACTCTGATGATAGTGGCCCTACCTACGGTTACTACAAGCTTTCCGAACAAGAGTGCTACCACTGGCAAGACACCAAGGAAGAATATCAGGACACGCCCAATTCTCTTTGGGGAGGTTACTACAGCGCAATAGCCGCCGCCAATATGGCGCTCAATGCCATCGAAGAAAAAGGAAATCCGGCGTCACTCGACCCACAGAGAGGTGAAGCGCTCGTGTGCCGTGCCTACTGTCATTTCATGTTGGCGAATATCTTCTGCAACGCCTACGACACTCATGCCTCCCAATCTTTAGGAGTGCCTTATATGGAAGAGGTAGAAACCACCGTATCTCCCCGTTACGAACGAGGCACGTTGGAAGAAGTGTACCGAAAAGTGGAGCGTGACCTCCTCGAAGGGATCGACTTGATTTCGGACGACAGCTACTCTGTACCCAAATATCACTTTACCCGTAAAGCCGCTTATGCCTTTGCCGCCCGTTTTTACCTTTATTATATGAAGCCCGATTTTTCCAATTGCGACCGTGTGATTGATTTTGCCACCCGTGTATTGGGGACTAATCCTGCCGATCTGCTGCGCAACTGGGAAGCGTTGGGTAATCTTTCCGTGAACGGAAACGTGCAGGCAGATGCCTATATCGCCTCTTCCAATGAAGCCAACCTGTTGATAAGCAGCACCGTTTCCAACTGGGGAGCAATCGGGAGTGACTATCTGATAGGTCCGCGTTACTTCCACAACCAGACGCTCGCTACCAGCGAAACCTGTCTGTCTTCAGGATTGTGGGGCAGTTCGGATTATTTCTATCTGAAACCTTTCTCCACCAACGGGTTTGTTGCCAGTATCCTGCGCAAGAGCGGGCTTTATGAGGGCACATACCTTTATTATATGCCGGTTTTGTTTTCTACGGACGAAACCTTGCTTTGTCGTGCCGAAGCATACGCGCTGAAGAAAATGTATGCCCAGTCGGCAGCCGACATCACGAGTTGGCAACGTGCCTATACCCGCAACAAATCGGTGCTGACACCCGAACAGATCAACACCTATTATGATAGGATGAGTTTTTATACTCCCTTCACGCAACAAACACCGAAAAAGAAACTGGCCCCCGACTTTACGATTGAAGAGGGAATGCAGGAAAACTTCATCCATTGTATTCTGCATATCCGTCGTATCACCACCCTGCATGAAGGGATGCGCTGGCCCGACATCAAGCGATATGGCATCCTGATTTATCGCCGTGACATGGCCAACCAGCGTGTCACCGACGAAATGCCTCCGAACGACTTGCGTTATGCAATCCAAATTCCGAGGAGTGTGATCGTGGCGGGTATACAACCCAACCCGAGAAGAAATTAACAAAGAAAAAAGTGGAAGTTATGAAAAAACAGCTCATTTATTTTTTGCTTGCCCTTACCGCAGTCTGCCTGGGAGCTTGCAACAATGACGACGAAATAGATACTGCGCACAGCATTTTCTCCACCGAGCCGGTGGAGAGGAACGCTTTCGACGATTGGTTGCTCGACAACTACACATATCCCTACAACATCGATTTCATGTATCGCATGAAGGACATCGAAAGCGACCATAAATACAATCTTGTACCTGCCGATTATGATAAAGCGGTGGCACTGTCCAAAATCATCAAGCACGTCTGGATGGACGCTTATGTAGAACTGGCTGGAATCGATTTTCTCCGCGTATATGTGCCTAAAACCTTTCATCTCATCGGATCGCCTGCTTACGAAAGTAGCGGGAATATGGTACTCGGTACGGCAGAAGGCGGAAAGAAAATCACGCTTTACAACGTGAACGACCTCAACGTGAAGAAAATCAATATCGAAAAACTGAACAACTATTACTTTGAAACGATGCACCATGAGTTCGCTCATATCCTGCACCAGAAACGGAACTTCGACCCTTCTTTCAACCGGATCTCGGAGGGGAAATATGTGGGAGCCGACTGGTACTACTACATGACTGCAGAGGGAGCCATGCCCCGTACAAACGATATAGCGTGGCCCGACGGCTTCGTGACCGCCTATGCCATGAATCAGGCGAACGAGGATTTCGTGGAAAACATAGCCATGTACGTCACCCACACGCAGACCTACTGGGATAATATGTTGAGGGCTGCCGGAGAAACGGGTGCAGCCACTATCAATAAAAAGTTTGCTATTGTTTACAACTATATGCGGGATACTTGGGGAATCGACCTCAACGAACTGCGCAAAATCGTACTGCGTCGTCAGCAGGAAATTACCGAAATTGACTTGAGTACGATTCAATGAGTATGAATTTTAATTATACATTATCACTATGAAGAAGAATATAACAATATACCTCTTGTTAGCTCTTGCCTGCCTGGGCTTGCAGTCATGTCTCTTTCAGGAGGAGAACTACTTTGACGATTCGTCTGCCAACCGTGCCACAGCCGATGTGAACCGGTGCAGCGAACTTTTGAAAGCGGCTCCGAATGGCTGGGTGATGGAATATTACATCGGCAAGGATTATTCGCTTGGAGGCATCACCCTGCTTTGCAGGTTTGATGGTCAGCGGGTGACAATGGCTTCGCAGATGTCGGAAGCAGATGAGACGGTCAGTTCGCTCTATAGCGTTAAGTCGGAACAGGCGACGATGTTGTCATTCGATACCTATAATTATCTGGTGCATTATTTCGGGCAGCCGCAGGGAAGTATGTCTGACGACCCGAACGGGACGCTCGGAGGCGACTACGAATTTATTATTTCGAGTGCTTCTGCCGAGCGTATCGAACTGAAAGGCAAAAAATACGGCAACCGGATTGTGATGAAGGCACTTACCGAAGACCAGACGTGGAAGCAATATCTCACCAAAATTAAGAAGGTGGAGGACGATGCTTTCTTTTATGAATATGACTTACTGATGGACGGACTCTACACAGGACAAATGATTCGCAGCAACTATACGTTTATCCTGACTTATTACGACGAAATAGGAAAAGTGCATCAGAAAACCGTGCCTTTTATGTTTACCGCCGACGGACTACGTTTCCATGAACCGGTAACGATAGACGGGCAGACGATGCAGAATTTTGTCTGGAAGAACGAGCTTATCAGCTTTGTCTGTACCGACGAAGGGGCTACGGGGGTCAAACTGGCGGGTGTCTACACTGCCGGATATCAAAGCTATGATTATTATCCGGGCACTTATCAGATGGATTTTTACCGCCTGAACGATGAAACGAAACAACTGGAAGTGGCCTCGCAGGAAGTTCGGCTATTGAAGAACGAAGACGGAAAGAGTTACTGGCTCAAGGGGCTGGAATATGATATTCTGGTGATGTTTGACAAGCCGCGCGGCGGACTTTCTGTCTCCCCGCAGCTTCTCAAAAAGGTGCAGGGCGGATATGTTTATCTGGCTATGTGGGACGTAATGAACGATTATGTGCTCCGTAGTGAGTCTATCGGACTGATTAGTTATGCTACCACTAACGGCATTTACCTGGTGGACAATGGAGTCTGGATGGGAGAAATTTCCGGATTCATCTTCGGAGTGTACAACTCGCAGGAGGAGGACGCGGCTTTCATCGGATACACGGATGCGTTTGCTTCCATCAGATTAGTTAAAAAAACAATAGAAGAATAGTATGATGAACAAGTTATTTATGATCGTATTATCTGTATGCTGCCTGCTGATGGCAGCGTGCGGCACGGATAATGATGAAACGCCGCAGGGCTTACGCATCGTGGACACGGATGTCGATCTGGCTGCTGGCGGTGGAACGGTGGAAGTGGCTTTGCAGGCTGCCGGGGAACTGACGGCTGTTTCCGGTGCGGACTGGTGTAGGGTGATCGAAGTGACAAACGAGAAAATCACATTACTTGCCAGGGCTAATTATGAATATGTGTCACGTGCCACGCAAGTGACCGTAAGCGATGGTAGCAACGAACAGAAGATTGTGGTGACACAGGCTGGTAATATTTTTGCGCCCGATACCGACCAACAGGTGTTGCGGCTTGGCAATGCTCCTTCACAAACCGTGGTGCGGGTCAACAGCTCGTTCGATTTCAAGGTGAGTGTACAGAAAGGAATCGACTGGGTGGAAGTCCCTTCAGCCTCGAAAGAAGAAGGCTTCTTGCTCGTATTGAAAGAGAACAAGACCGGAAATCCGCGTGCTTGCCAACTGATGGTCAGTACCAATGAGGGACGGAAGTTTTTCTATTATGTCTACCAGTATGAAGCGAGCGACCTGCTCGGAGCATGGGAGAGCAGTCAGATTTATGTGAAATGGGATAAGAAAAAGATAGATAAGGCATATTCTTTGTCGGCTACGGAGGTGACGAAAGATGCGGAAGGTGATGGCTACACTATTAAAATGTCATTAGTCGGTACTCCGGTGGTGCAGTATTTGAAAGATCCTTCGAAGGCTACGATTTCATTGCAGGCTACCTACGAGGATGGGGCTTTTGTGGTTCCTATCGGCGCAGCACAGAAAGATTTTATTCTGACGCAGGAGGTGGATGAAACAGCCAATAGCAGGACGGCTGATAATACAGCACTGGAAGAGGAGGTGGTTTTACAAACATTATACGGCTTTTCCGTAGCTGCTTCCTCCAATATTTATGCGAAAGGTAATTTCGGATTTGCTCCCCTGCTTTATCAGGATGGTTCTGTCGGGATGAGTTATCAGGATGTAACCGGTGCACCGGAGAGCGGGTGTTATCTTGCGATAGCACTATTCGACGGACAGCAATTTTCTACCGCAGCATTGAAAGACTATATTCTTTTCCCTGACATTGCGCTCTTTAAATAGTTGGAAACTTGCAACTAATGAATCAACCGGATATAACGTTTCCGGAATAGATGTATGAAGAAAAGAACTACCGTTGTGAAACGGAAGGAGAGGTTAATGACCCTCTCTTAATTTTAACTTTACATATATGACAGGCGGGGAGGACTACCCGTGTGGAGAACGGGAGTTTTTTTCCCGGGATTACCCTGCCTTTTTTATTGCCTTCGCGGGCACTACGGAAGTTCTTTTTAATGATGTAACGATATAAAATAACTCTTATATGGATAAGAAATTAAAATTAATGAATTTATTAGGTGTTTGCCTGTTCGCTGTTGTGTCTGCGTGTGCGTTGGCCTCTTGCAGCGACAATGACACAGAAAATCCGGAGGGCGAAAAACCCGGCGGAGAAAATGGAAAACCTACTCCTGAAACCGTAGAGTTTGTCAACTCCAACTTGGTATACTGGGGAGACGAAGACGGAGTGGGGACGGATCACTTTGTGCTCACTCTGTATACGGATATGGAAGTGGACGCTGCCGGTAATCCGATAGGACCGGGCAAGATAATGGCGTTCAGCCTCAATGTTCCGCCGTTTGCTCCCGGAACCACGGAGTTTCCGCTTCCTGAAAGCACCTTTGATGCGGCACCGAACGGATATACGTTTAATGAATGGACGTTCAACCTCGGATACATGAACCAGATGGATCTGCCGACCGGAAAAGTGGAAGTGCCTGGCGGTACTTTTTATGGTGACGTGAAAGCGTACTCCACAAGCGTTGATGCCGACCTCCTATCCGGAGGTAAAATGACTGTCAAACGGAGTGACGGCGGCGAATATACGATTAGTGGTACGTTGGTAGGTGACTTGTCGCTCAAACGTTATTTCACCTACACGGGAAAACTGACTACTATCGACCGTCACGAAAGCACGGAAGAAACTCCGAACTCTACGCTGACCACCGATCTCGCCCTGAACGAATGGACACAAGCCCGTCTGCAAGATAAGGGCGATTCTTATTACCTGCAAGATGAATCGTGCCGGGTAGTCGAACTTTACCTGGCAGAAGACGGTGTAGGACTTACCGACACATGGCCGACAGGCGACGGAAGAGTGCTGAAAGTGGAATTCTTTGTAGAATGGGCTACGGATGTGACACAAGGTATTCCGGCTGGTACGTATAAGGTAGTGGCACGTGACGAAGAATCGAAGGGCATTCCGCGCGAATTCCTGAAACCGGGAGGCATTGCTTCGGGTTATCCCAATGTATTTACATATCCGCAGGGAACCTGGTACGAGAAAATATCCAACGGAACCATGAAAGAATATGCACGTATAGACGGCGGAACGATGACCGTGGCACGCGATGGCGACAAACATACGCTGACTATTGACTTTATCGATTGTGATAAAGCACACCCGCATCATGTGCGTACCACCTACTCGCAGGATACTCCCATCAATGTATTCGGCAGTCATCCGTAAATCCGGACGGAGCGCCTCATTTGGCCGAGGCGCATTGGCTGTCCGATGGCGTTTATCTGCCCGATGGTATTCTTTTTTTTAATTACATGATTTTATAATTAACCCCAAAAATGAGAGATATGAAAACTAGATTTATTTCCTTTTTCTTGTTCATGCTAACAATGAGTTGTTTTGTGGCATGTAGTAGCGATGACCCGGCGCCCGAGCCTGAACCGGAGCCAGAACCGGAGCCGGTAGAAACTGTTAATACGTATACGTATAAAGATAAGACGATACAAGCGAAATCGGTGTCCTGCTTTGAACAGGAGGGCATTATATACGTATGTATGAGTCCGTTGCAAAGTCTGGAAACGCTGGAAGACTTTATGAGCAGCGGTAAGGAATATGTAATGCTGGGAGTGGATAAGAGTCTGGTAGGCAATCCGGTCACGGTAGGTAGTTCTGATGACGACACTTATGTGGTTTATTACATGGATGCCGACGGAGAGGCGATTGTCACCGTTAGTCCTGACGAATGGGAAGAGGCGTTGACACAGGGCAAGATCACCGTGACAATGACACCGGGAGAAAATGAGACATCCGCTGTGAAAGCAACTTTTGACTTTACATTGAAAGGTGGCGGCAAATTTACGGGCGAGGCGGATTGCGCTTACAAGGCTCCGGAAAAGCTTCCGAGCGAATATTCTTTGGGCGATGAGGTACGTGCGTTGAAGTCGGTTGTGGCTACTACGTTAGGAGGTTTCCAATATGTTTATTTAAGTCCGGAGGCCGGCTTGACTACGGTGGAGGATATATCGGATGCCGAATATCTGATGCTGGCTGTTACTCCCGAAATGGTCGGACAAGAAATCGATATTACCGCTGGTGAAGATGTGGAGTACGCTTTCTATAACATGACGAACTTGGGAGCGGATGATATTGACGCAGTAGATCCTTACGGATGGGCGGATGTGTGCTCGGCTGGTAAGCTCAAAGTCGAAAAGACAGAAGAGAGTATAAAGGTAACCTTTAGTTTTACGTTGCTTTCGGGCGAAAAGTTCAAAGGTTCTTATGAAGGTAATTACACCGAGATAAAGCAAAGCACCACCAATATTTTGACTCTGAATGGAGAAAGTACACGTGATATCAAAGCTACCTTCTATGAAAAGACCAATGAAGGAGTTGCCTTGTATCTCACTCCGTCAGGGATTTCATCTGCTGCAGATTTGAATAATGTAAATACATATTACGTACGTCTTTTTGTTCCGAATACAGGACTGGACGGACAGGAGGTAGATATAACAACTACGAATCTGGCTTTTGAGTTTACTTATTATAATCCGTATGATGAAGAAAGAATCGAAGTTTCTAAAGGACATCTGGAAGACGCGGCAGGTACATTCAGTGTGTCGAAATCGGCGGATAATGAATACTCGTTGACGCTCGACCTCAAATATTTGGGAGACAATAGCCTTAAAATATCGGGCAACTACAACGGTACTTTCGAAGTATATGATACGACGATTCCGAATCAATATCAGTTGAGAGCGGACGGCACTCCGGTGACTATCCAGTCGGTAGTGGTAGATAAGACAGATGCGGATATTTGTGCGATTTATATTTCCCGGCAGGCAGGTATCACTACCGTGGCCGGAATGTCGGCAGCGGATGCCGTGGTACGTGTTCCGAAGAGTATGATGGAGGGAGCTATTCACGGATTTTCCGGTAGTGCGGAAAATGCGAAAATATCGATCGCTTACGGAGGAGTGACTTATAATCAGGCTAATACGACGAACGGTGCTCATTTGGCCGCAGGTGGCAATACTTCTGTGGCTCTTCAAGGAAGTGAAATTGAAATGACATTCAAGATTTTTAGTATTGTACAGTACGATGGCGACTTGTCCGGCTACTACAAGGGCACGGCGACCGTAATAGAATAACGATTTAATGAAGTATATTCATGAAGAAAATTTTACTGAAATATTTCAACCTGTTCGCTTTATCGGGACTGCTGTTGGCTTTCGTCGGATGCAGCGACGACAATGATTCGATAACTCCCGGGCCGGACGTGGAGGAAATGCCTTCCATCGGTACTTACTCTTTCCGGGGAGAGGCGAATAAGATTGTGACCGGTGTGGCTTCTGTGGATGGGGACTATTTAACTTGTGTCCTTTCTCCGGAAAAGATGGATGAGGGAAAGACTGATACTTATTTTGCTTTTTCTCTCCATTTGTATTGGGAAGGGCAGGTGGTGGATGCTTCTACGCTCTATCACAACGACCAGTATGTTTTTATCTACGAAGATCCGATTTATTATTACTCGCAGTATAAAAAGGTTACAGGGACGTTTTATGTGCAGCGTAACAGCGAAACGAATGTGACTGTCAAATTGAATCTGCGGCTTCATGACGGGGTCCGTTTTAAAGCGGAGGTCACTGCCGATTTAATGAAACCGTCGGGAGAAGAACCCTCGGAATAAGGCGGCTTCGGGCGATATTCTTGCCCGGTTATGAATTTATCTTTTAGACGCGGATGACGGACGCGGATTTTAAAATAGCTATGCAGCTTTAAAAATCTGCGTCATTCGTGTCATCAGTGTCATCCGCGTCATTCGTGTCTAAAAAATTACTTGTATGCCGGAGGGAAATCCTGTTCGGGCACTACGATGTCAAATATCCATTCAGATCACTCTATTTTCATTCCTTTCCGTGCCGTATTTGTTTTTTAGGGTTCTCCCAAAAACTTGAAGAATAGTCCAACTTGAGCCGGAGTAAGTAAGATTGCCTTTTCACTGTAGCCGGTTTGGGCAAGTGCGGCTTGTAATGCCGTATTTTGGGCAATCCAACTGCGGAGGGTGCGGCGTGCCGAAGCAGACTGTATGTGAGGCAGATAAAGTGTGGCCAGCTGACTTTTGCTGTAAGTCTGTATGCGGGGAGAGTTTGCCGTCTCCGACATTTCTTTTGGGCTGACGGAGGTTACTGTTGTTTCTGTTTTCATTGTCGGTACTTTCTATTATTAGTAGGTGTTCATAATTTGTTTATATCATAATTCGTTTATATCATAATTTAGGCACGGATTACTCCTAAAAAAATAGCCATTAATCAGTGACAGGAACTTATCTGTTTCTTTTAAGTTTATCCTGTGTGAATGCGAAGATACGCTTTTTTATGCCAAGTGGTTCTGCTTTGTACAGAAGCCTCTGTTGGCATAGCTTGTGTAGAAATTGTGCCTGTTTGTTGTCTCTTGTGATGAGTTGTCACATCGTGTTCCTCTGCTTTTTTCTTTTCATATACTTTTGCCTTCGTAATCGGTTACAGATAGAATTTATTCATTAATCATTAAAAAGAAGAAAGGAAAAAAAGTATGCCATTAATTTACAAACCGTATCAGGCAACGCTTGCCAACAAGGAAGGACAGAAACTTTATTATCCCCGTCTGGTGAAATTCGGGAAAATGGTCAATACGCAGAAAATGGCGGAATTGATTGCAGAAAAAGCCTCGCTGACGGCGGGTGATGTTCACAACGTCATTCGTAACCTGATGTCGGTGATGCGTGAACAGTTGCTCAATAGCCGCACGGTGCGCCTCGAAGGCTTGGGGACGTTTACTATGATTGCCAAGGCAAACGGAAAAGGGGTAGAGTTGGAAAATAAGGTCAGCAGTTCGCAGATCACTTCATTGCGTTGCCAGTTTACTCCCGAATACACCCGCGCCGCCAACGGAAGTGCTACCCGTGCGTTGACCACCGGGGTGGAGTTTGTGCACATCAAGGATGTAGCGGGTTCGTTTGTGGCCGACGATGTCATTGACAAAGAACCGGATGATGATAATAAACCTGGTGGTGGAAGCGGAGAAGCGCCGGACCCGGCAGCTTAACCGGGAGTTCAGCCGGCAGCTGAATCCGCAGGGACTAACTGATAAGTTTGTCGGGCAAACTAAAGCCCGAACATGACCGACGGTTGACGGTTGGCTGTCAAATTCCAACGGACATAAAACGGAATCCAACGGACATAAAACGGATTATTAACTTTTAAAAAGAAAACGGATGAGACTATTATTGGAGAAGTTGCTGGATATTCTTGAAGCAGTTCTGCGTTTCCGCCACCGGAGAAACGGCAAGGCAGAAAAGGATTAGCTAGCTGGAAAAGGCTTGGCATACCTGAAAAAAAAGGTATGAAACGGAATGACGTAAAAACATAGAACGTGCCGTCTGCACGTAGTTCGCGGAACAAGTAAAAATAAACGTGTAGCAACTCATAGAGTAAACATAAGTAAGGAGCAAGTAAAGAAGCTGTCTCGAATGGACGAGGCAGCTTTTCTTTTTGTATCCATTTATTTTCTTCTATTCTTGACCGTATTCAACAAAAAAACTCTATCTTTGTTTTATAATTGAGACACAGCATATAATGGGAAGATTTATCAATCCCTTTACCGATTTTGGCTTTAAGTTTTTATTCGGCAGAGAGGTAGAAAAGGAGTTGTTAATCGACTTCTTGAACGATTTGCTCGTAGGCGAGCACGTAATCACCGACATCAGGTTCCTTAACAACGAACAGCCGCCGGAAGTAAAAACAGAACGAGGTCTTATCTACGACATCTATTGCGTAACCGATACCGGTGAACGTATTATCGTAGAAATGCAGAACCGGGAACAGCCTTATTTTAAAGATCGTGCCCTCTTCTATCTTTCTAGGGCCATTACGCAGCAAGCGAAAAGGGGAGTTTGGAACTTCCAGTTGGATGCCGTGTACGGAGTGTTCTTCATGAATTTCGTGATGGATAAGGATATGCCCTCTAAAATCAGAACGGATGTCGTTCTTTCTGACAGGGATACGGGGAAGCTCTTCAGCAACAAGTTCCGGCAGATTTTTATCGAACTACCGAACTTCAACAAAGAAGAGGATGAATGTGAAAATGATTTTGAACGCTGGATTTATATACTAAAGCATATGGATACACTTGACCGGATGCCTTTCAAGGCTCGCAAGGCCGTCTTCGAGCGACTTGAAAAGTTGGCTTCCAAAGCAAATATGACCCAGGAGGAAAGAGCCCAGTATGAAGAAGAATGGAAAGTTTATAACGATTATTTTAATACGTTGGACTTTGCTGAACAGAAGGGCTTACAGAAAGGCTTACAAAAAGGATTACAGAAAGGTTTGCAAAAAGGTAAAGAAGAAACAGCTCGTAATTTGAAAGAATTAGGTGTGGCTGACGATATTATTATGAAATCTACCGGGCTTTCGAAAGAAGAAATAGAAAAATTATAATTTCTTTCATTCCATTGGGAAGAAAGGCTTGTCGAAAGTGAAAAAATAGTCTATAACTTATGAAGCAAAAGATAGTTGTGGAGACTTTTAACACATCCTTTTTTCGTTAAGAGTAAAGTATCTAAAAACTATATATGTCTTTGGGGTGAAATGAACGGATTTGGAATATTATCCACGTTAAAATCAGAAAAAAGTTTTCCGTTTTGGAAAACTTTCTGTATCAGTGAGAAAGAAAAGTTTCCCGAAATTTAATGTTAAAAGCTAACCAAGCTATGATATAATCTCCTATCTTTGTATCCGGTTTCGGAACTAAAAAGAGGTTTAGTCAATGAGGGAACGCTGTGCAAATCGGCGACAGTACCCGCTGCTGTAATTCTCTAAGAATCCGCACAATAGGCCACTGCATCGATGCCGGTGTGGGAAGGTGTTGCGGGGGAGGGATAAGTCAGAAGACCTGCCGAAGAGATTTTCTATTTTTAATTTATTAATGCTTTCGGGAGTTAAAGTTATGAACTACGCGGAAATTTGTATCATCAAACGTGATGGTAAAAGAGAAGATTTCTCTATCAGTAAGATTAAGAATGCAATCAGTAAAGCATTCAGTGCAAGTGGAATTCAGGATGAGCAGCAGTTGGTTGCTGACATCACCATGAATGTTATCAGTCAGTTTTCAACCCCCACGATCACCGTAGAAGAGATTCAAGACTTGGTAGAAAAGTCGTTGATGAAAGTGCGGCCGGAAGTAGCGAAGAAATACATCATCTATCGCGAATGGCGGAATACGGAGCGTGATAAGAAAACCCAGATGAAACAGGTGATGGACGGCATTGTGGCTATCGACAAGAACGATGTCAATTTGAGCAACGCCAACATGAGCAGTCACACGCCTGCCGGACAGATGATGACGTTCGCTTCCGAAGTAACTAAAGATTATACCTATAAATACTTGTTGCCGAAACGTTTTGCCGAAGCACACCAGTTGGGAGACATTCACATCCACGACCTGGATTATTATCCGACAAAGACGACAACCTGCATTCAATATGATATGGATGACCTCTTTGAACGCGGTTTCCGCACAAAGAACGGTAGCATCCGCACCCCGCAAAGCATCCAAAGCTATGCTACGCTGGCTACCATCATCTTTCAGACCAACCAAAATGAGCAGCATGGCGGACAGGCGATTCCGGCTTTCGACTTCTTCATGGCAAAAGGAGTGGCCAAATCTTTCCGCAAGCATCTGGCATCGTTCATCAACTTCTATGTGGCTATGGAAAACGGAAATCAGGCCGATGAAAAATCCATCCGTACGTTGATTAAAGAATACCTTCCGTCTATCAAGTCCACCGAGGCCGAACGCGAAACATTGCGCATCGCTCTGGTCGCTTTACAGATCATTATAGATAAGGAACACCTTGCCCGCATCGTCGAAAAAGCCTACCAGCAGACCCGTAAAGATACACATCAGGCAATGGAAGGATTCATCCACAACCTGAATACGATGCATTCTCGTGGCGGTAACCAAGTGGTATTCAGTTCCATCAACTACGGAACGGACACTTCTGCCGAAGGCCGCATGGTGATCGAAGAACTGCTGAAAGCTACCATTGAAGGCCTCGGCACCAGAGGAGAAGTACCCGTATTCCCTATCCAGATATTCAAGGTGAAAGACGGCGTTTCTTACTCGGAGAAAGACTTTGAGAAAGCAATGAAAGCGGAGAACATCGAAGCGGCAATGACCGACAGTTACGAGGCTCCCAACTTCGACTTGTTATTAAAGGCTTGCCAGACTACTGCGAAAGCGTTGTTCCCGAACTTCATGTTCCTCGACACACCTTTCAACCAGAACGAGAAATGGAAAGCCGACGATCCGCAGCGTTACATTTACGAATTGGCAACAATGGGCTGCCGTACCCGTGTTTTTGAAAATGTGGCCGGAGAAAAATCTTCTTTAGGACGTGGCAATCTTTCGTTCACCACACTGAATATGCCAAGACTGGCTATCGAAGCCCGTATCAAAGCGGAAAATCTGGTAGAAGATGAACGCAACAAGGACGCCATCGAACAAAAAGCAAAAGAAATTTTCATCGAATCCGTACACCAAATGTCTGCGCTCGTGGCCGACCAGCTTTACGAACGTTATCAGTATCAGCGTACGGCCCTGGCACGCCAGTTCCCGTTCATGATGGGAAATAATGTGTGGAAAGGCGGTGGCGAACTGAATCCGAACGAACAGGTAGGAGACGCCTTGCGCAGCGGTACACTGGGGATCGGATTTATCGGCGGGCATAACGCGATGGTGGCTCTCTACGGACAAGGTCACGGACACAGCCAGAAAGCATGGGACACGCTGTATGAAGCGGTGATGGAAATGAATAAAGTGGTAGACGAATATAAAGAGAAATATAACCTGAACTACTCCGTTCTGGCTACTCCTGCCGAAGGACTTTCGGGACGTTTCACGAAAATGGACCGCCGGAAATATGGAAAAATCCCCGGAGTGACAGATCGCGACTATTATGTCAACTCTTTCCACGTAGACGTGAAAGAACCGATCAGCATCGTTGAGAAAATCAAGCGTGAAGCTCCGTTTCACGCTATTACACGCGGCGGACACATCACGTATGTGGAGCTGGACGGTGAAGCGCAGAAGAATGTGCGTGCTATTGCCAAGATTGTGAAAGTGATGCACGACGAAGGAATTGGATACGGCTCTATCAATCACCCGGTAGACACTTGTCATAACTGTGGTTACAAGGGAGTTATCTTCGATAAATGCCCTGTATGCCAGAGTGAAAGTATTCTCCGTATGCGTCGTATCACCGGTTATCTGACAGGCGATTTAAGCTCTTGGAACTCTGCCAAACGGGCAGAAGAGAAGGACCGTGTAAAACATTTGTAGAATAAATGTTTGATAATTGATGAATGGATAATGAACGGTGCTTGATGAAAGCGTTACGGTTCATTATCCATTATTCGGTTATTACTTGCAGCACGTTACTCTCATCTTGTACTGTTCTGTAACGAGTATTTATTCCACATTTATATGGTTATCATCCATTCTCAAATCTTCATTTTCCATTAGCTATTAAAGAAGTGAATTTACTAGGAACTTATTCTGAAACGATTGTTGACGGTGAAGGTATCAGGTTTTCTATTTATCTTGCCGGCTGCTCCCATCATTGTCCCGGTTGCCACAACCCGGAGAGTTGGAATCCGGGAGCAGGAGAAGAACTGACGGAGGAGAAAATACAGTCCATCATTCGTGAAATCAAAGCGAATCCTTTGTTGGACGGCGTTACTTTTTCCGGCGGTGATCCGTTTTTTCATCCGGAAGCGTTCCTGCTTTTACTGAAACGGGTGAAAGAGGAAACAGGGATGAACGTGTGGTGCTACACCGGATACACATACGAAGAAATTAAGGCGCAGCCTCGTTTGAGTGCCGCTCTTGATTATATTGATGTATTGGTGGACGGACGCTTCGAACAGGCTCTTTTCTCTCCATATCTGGAGTTCAGGGGAAGCAGTAATCAGCGGATTTTGAAGCTGAAGTAAATGTAATTCGACATTTAGAGTAAGTTGAATCCAGTAGTTGAGCACTAAAAAAACTTATTTTTCAAAGGAAACAAAAACACCTGTACCGTTGTTTTGTTTACCTTTACGAAACCAAGTGAATCATTTTTCATCACAGAGTAACGCGGCGCTTTTTGGTAGTCGGTGGGGCTTGCGTCTGTGTTTGTGTCTGCTTGATGGTGAAGAAATAAACGACTACTTACAAGAATAAGTTTTTATGGTACAATCAATAAATCCAACTCAAAAAAACGATGAGACCGATGGCTTGCCAATGCCTAAACGTATTTGGGCGGTGGTGTCTGTCGGCTTCGCTCTTTGTATGTCAGTACTGGATATTAACATCGTCAATATCGTACTACCTACACTTTCGCATGATTTTGGGACTTCTCCCGCTGTAACCACCTGGATTATCAACGGCTATCAGCTGGCCATCGTTATATCGTTACTGTCTTTTTCCGCTTTGGGTGAAATCATCGGTTACCGGAAAGTCTTTCTTTCGGGCATCGGACTGTTTTGCGTCACTTCATTGATCTGTGCCTTGTCCGATTCGTTTTGGACTTTGACGGTTGCCCGTATCTTTCAAGGGTTCAGCGCTTCCGCCATCACTAGTGTGAATACGGCACAGCTGCGTTACATCTATCCGAAGAGCCAGATCGGGCGGGGGATGGGGATCAATGCAATGGTAGTCGCCATATCGGCTGCCGCCGGACCATCTGTGGCGAGCGGTATTCTTTCCATTGCCAGTTGGCACTGGTTGTTTGCCATCAATGTGCCGTTGGGACTCACTGCATTGCTTCTCGGCATCAAACACCTGCCACGACAGGAGGAGCGTACGAAACGTAAATTCGATTATATCAGTGCCATCGCGAATGCGGTCACTTTCGGTCTGCTCATTTACACGCTGGACGGATTTGCCCACCATGAGAAAATGGACTTCCTTTTCATTCAACTGATTGTGTTGGCAGTGGTCGGTACCTACTACGTGCGCCGACAACTGACGCAGACCACTCCGCTGCTCCCTCTTGATCTGCTGCGGATTCCGATTTTCCGGCTGTCCATCCTGACTTCCATCTGTTCTTTCATAGCACAAATGACAGCGATGGTTTCTTTGCCTTTTTTCCTCCAGAACACTTTGGGACACAGCGAAGTCATGACCGGACTTCTACTCACACCGTGGCCGTTGGCTACGCTTGTCACGGCTCCGTTGGCAGGATATCTTGTCGAGCGCATCCACCCCGGTATCTTGGGAAGTGTCGGGATGGCTCTGTTTGCTGTCGGGCTTTTCTCGCTTTCCAGTCTGACTGCGGAGTCGTCCGATATTAGTATCATACTGCGTTTGATGCTGTGTGGGGCAGGCTTCGGATTGTTCCAGACACCGAACAACAGTACGATTATCTCTTCCGCTCCTACGCAACGTTCGGGCGGAGCCAGTGGTATGTTGGGAATGGCCCGCTTGTTGGGACAGACCACCGGGACAACATTGGTCGCATTGCTTTTCAGCTTTGTCGCTCATGACCGGAGTACAGCTGTCTGTCTTATGGTAGGAAGTGGATTTGCTGTTGTGGCGGCTATCGTCAGCAGCTTGAGACTATCGCAGCCTTCCACTCTGAAAAGAAAATAAGAACTGATAAAGTCAGGCTAATTGAAAATAAATAAACTGAGGTTGGTGCCGAAAGCGGAGCTCACTCCGGAACTGGAGGTGTACTACAATTATACTTGTCAGGAGGGCGATTATATCAAAACGTGCACAGTGCCTTCACCCAAGTTGGATGAAACGGATTTGGAAAGGGAAAAAAAGATGTTGAAGATTTAGAAGATTTAAAGGCAAGCAACTATAAAAAAGCATCCCGGATGAGAGAGGAGTGAATACCTGTTCTCATCCGGGATTGTTTTTTATGTCTTTCTTCTGTCGTTTGGTCTGTTAGAAGAAGAACCTTAGAATATCGTTGAAGTTAGCCCATATCAACAGACCGAAGAGTAGAATCATACCGGTCATTTGAGCGTATTCCATAAATTTGTCGCTCGGTTTGCGGCGAGCTATCATCTCGTAGAAGAGGAAGAGCACGTGGCCGCCGTCCAATGCGGGGATAGGGAGGATATTCATGAAAGCCAGAATGATGGAAAGGAAGGCTGTCATATACCAGAACTGGTGCCAATCCCATGTAGCAGGGAAGATGCTGCCGATCGTTCCGAAGCCACCTAGCTGTTTGGCTCCTTCTTTCGAGAAGAGGTATTTCATGTTTCCTACATATCCTTTCAGGGTTTTTACGCCGAGGGAGACACCTGCCGGGAAGGATTCGAAGAAAGTATATTCTTTTTTCACCATAGGGAGCAGGCGGTCTGTGACGAGACAGGCGGTTACACCCATCAGGTAGGCGGAGTCTACACGCATATTCAATGTGTCGGTTACGCCGCCACGCACATAGGTCAGTGTAATCAGGCGCGGATCTATGCTGTCTTTGAGCAGGGTTTCCGCGTTTTTCTTACGTTCTGCCATCGCTTCTTTGAAGTCGGAGAAAGAAATCGGTGTTCCGTTCAGGGCGATAATGCTGTCGCCTGGTTGGATGCCTGCTTGTGCGGCAGGAGAATTCACCATCACACTGTCTATCACATACGGGAAACGGTAGGAGGCAAAACGGATGCTGTCTGCCAGAAGGCGTTGCATCAAGTCTTCAGGGATATAAACGGAGGCTTTCGCGCCGTTGCGGATAACGCTTACTTCGCGGGCGTCGGCAATCTGGCTCAACATATCGCCGTCATAACGTTCAAAAGGAACGCCGTCGGCAGAAAGAAGGATGTCGCCGTCCTGAAAACCTACGGATTTGGCTGTTTCGTTGAAATCCATACCGAGAGGAGCTTCCTGCACCTTTATATATTGGTCGCCCCACGCAAATAGAATCATCGAGTAGATGAACAGGGCCAACAGGAAGTTGAACAGTACGCCACCCACCATGATTAGCAGACGTTGCCACGCCGGTTTGGAACGGAACTCCCACGGTTGTTCGGGTTGTTTCATCTGCTCGGTATCCATCGACTCGTCAATCATACCGGCTATCTTGACATAACCGCCCAATGGCAGCCAACCTACTGCATATTCTGTGTCACTTTTCTTGGGCTTGAATTTAAACAGGGTGAACCAGGGGTCAAAAAATAAGCAGAATTTTTCTACACGCACCTTAAACAAACGGGCAAAAAGAAAATGCCCGCCTTCATGAATGATAACGAGCAAAGATAAGCTCATAATCAATTGCAGGGCACGAATCAAAAATGTTTCCATATAGTCTATTTACAATTTAAAGCCTTCACTGGATTCTCTGCCAAAGAGAAGATATAAAGGCTATTTTCAATTTATATTAATACTAATCAATTTCTCTATTTTCTTTATTCCTCTACGAAATGAATTATATCAGACTTGCTGCTATCTTTCTTGCTTCCGCATCGGTAGCCACATAATCATCGTAGGTCGGGTTGGCAATGAAGGTGGCCCGTTCCATTGTTTTTTCTATCACGTCGCTCATGCCGAGGAAGCTGATGCCGTCTTTCAGGAAAGAGGCTACCACTACTTCATTGGCGGCATTAACGATGCAAGGCATGTTCCCTCCGCGATACATCGCTTCGTAAGCGAGTGCCAGATTGCGGAAACGTTTCGTGTCGGGTTGCTCAAACGTCAGGTTCGTGCATTTGGAGAAATCGAGCCTGTCGAAAGAAGAACTGATACGGTCGGGATAGGAGAATGCATACTGGATGGGCAGGCGCATATCGGGCATGCCCAACTGTGCTTTTACAGCTCCGTCTTCAAACTGCACCATCGAGTGAATGACTGATTGCGGATGCACAACCACCTCAATCTGACTGGGTTGAACACCGAACAACCATTTGGCTTCGATCACTTCAAAACCTTTATTCATCATAGAAGCAGAATCAATCGTGATTTTTGCTCCCATTTCCCAATTGGGATGTTTCAAGGCCTGTGTCTTAGTCACAGACTTCAATTGTTCCAAAGTGTAAGTGCGGAACGGACCTCCGGAGGCAGTCAATATCACTTTCTCAATCGGATTGCCCACTTCTCCCGCTAAACACTGAAAAACGGCGGAGTGTTCAGAGTCTACCGGCAGAATCGGAGTGCGATATTGTTGTGCCAGCTGGTTAATCAGTTCACCTGCTACTACCAATGTTTCTTTATTTGCCAATGCAATCGCTTTCTTGGCGCGGATCGCGTTGATTGTCGGCTTCAGTCCGGCATAACCGACCATGGCTGTCAATACCATATCAATAGGACCCGCTTCCACAATCTGACAGATAGCGTCGGTCCCTGCATACACCTTGATAGGCAGGTCGCTCAATGCTTCTTTCAGTTCGGAATACTTTTCTTCGTTGGCTATCACTACCACTTCCGGCTGGAACTTCCGTGCTTGGGCAATCAGTAGTTCCACACGATTGTTGGCTGTCAGTGCGTATGCTTCGTACAGGTCGGGATGCTCTTCGATGACTTGCAAAGCCTGCGTCCCGATAGAACCTGTGGAGCCAAGGATAGCTATTTGTTTTTTCTTTTTATTAGTCTCTATATTCATTTTATCTAATTCTTCCTATTTTGTTGACAAACATATCATCGCTGATTATCACTTATATCTCATCACTCGCCATATCTCATCATTCATCATTGATAACTTAAAAAACGATGTATTTTTCCGGATTTACCGGGTGACCTTTATACCAAAGTTCGAAGTGCAGGTGCGGCCCTGTACTAAGTGTTCCGCTATTTCCTACCAGGGCGATGGCTTCGCCTCCTTTCACCCGTTCACCTTCCTTTTTCAGGAGAGAGCCGCAGTGTTTGTAGATCGAAATTAAATCCTGGTTGTGTTGCACGCCAATCAGATAACCGGTTTCAGCGGTGTATGTACTAAGGATGACGGTTCCGTCCATGGTTGCCAGTACGCTTTCGTTGGGATTGGCGGCAATGTCAGTGCCGTAATGTTTCTTTTCGGCATTGAAGTGGTCGGACACCATGCCTCGTGTCGGACGGTATAATATCAATCCGGTCACGTCCGGTTGGGAAGTAATGGAGGTCAGATTATATTTTTCATTCTCCTCATATTGGCGGCGGAATTCTTCTTCCCGCTTGGTTCGTTCCATCAACGTGTCTTCACGGGCAGCAGTCAGCGAATCAAGCGTTTGCACGCTGTCGATAGGCACTTTCCCGCTGAAAATGTCCTGAATGTTCATGATGTAGAGGTTCTGCTTGTTGAGCACTTGTTGCAAAGAGTCTACACGCAGCGCATTGTCTACGATCTGTGTACGGACTTCACTGTTCATATATCCCGGAAGATAATTGCGCAACGGGGTGAAAGTAATGATGCAGGAAGCAATCAGGAAAAGCACTGCCAGCACGCAAAGTAAAACGGATAGTCCATTGAGCTTGGATACACGAAGTCCGACAATTTCTTCAAGTGTATTTTCATTAACGATCGTTAGTTTATACTTGAACTTGAAATTTTTCCAGAAAGCTTTACTTCGTCTTCTCTTTGGCATCTCGGATATTTACTATTTTACGATTTACTATTTACTATTTTCAGTTGATGAGTGACTCATCGTTTTATTTGTTCTCATCGGTCATCTTCCAACTCTTCCAGATTGAGTAACCCTTCGGGAAGTTCCACGGTGATGAGTTTCTGTTTCTGATCTATTCCTACGATAAATTCCTCTTGGGCGGGAACGAGTAGTTCCTCTTCTTCTCTTTCAACCACAAAAAGGGTGTTTACCGTAGTGTTATCTACATCTATCACTTCTCCTAGAGGTCCGTGATGAATGTCTTCCATTTGGAAACCGATAAAGAAGTTCCAGGACAATTCGCCGTCTTCCGCTTCTTCCGCATGCTTTACGGGGAAGTAAACTTCAATGTTGGTGAACATTCGGGCACGTTCGGCGGTGTCTATTCCTTCCAGTTTTACCAAAGCGGTGGAGTCGGAACGGAAACGGTATTCTTCAATGAAGAAGGGCACGAAAATACCGTCGAGCAGGCATATCAGATAATCGCAGTCCACACGGTCGAAAATGTCGTCGGTAAACGTAAACTGCAATTCGCCGTGAATACCATGCGGTTTATTGAATAATCCTATCTTATATACTTCTTCTTTCTTTATCATATTCGGGTGATTCTGGCTCCGATAGCGTTCAGACGTCCTTCGATGTTCTGATAACCACGGTCTATCTGTTCGATGTTACTAATGGTACTGGTTCCTTCGGCACTCATGGCGGCAATCAGAAGGGCGATACCGGCACGTATATCCGGTGAAGTCAGGCGGGCACCACGCAACTTGAAGCCATGATTGTGTCCGATGACTACGGCACGGTGAGGGTCGCAGAGGATGATCTGTGCACCCATATCGATTAGCTTGTCCACAAAGAACAGGCGGCTTTCGAACATCTTCTGATGGATCAGTACGCTGCCTTTGGCTTGTGTGGCTACAACGAGCATCACACTAAGCAAGTCGGGAGTCAGTCCCGGCCAGGTGGCGTCGGCTATCGTCATGATGGAGCCGTCGATGAATGATTCTATCTGGTAGGTTTCCTGTGCGGGAACATAAATGTCATCTCCTCTCTGTTCGAGTTTGATGCCCAGGCGGCGGAAGCTCTCGGGGATGATTCCAAGGTTCTCGTAAGAAACGTTCTTGATGGTAATTTCGCTTTTTGTCATGGCTGCCATACCGATAAAACTGCCGACTTCAATCATATCGGGCAATACGGTGTGTTGCGCGCCATGCAATTCTTCCACACCTTCAATAGTAAGCAGGTTGGAGGCAATTCCGCTGATTTTCGCTCCCATTCGGTTGAGCAACCGGCAGAGTTGTTGCACGTAAGGTTCGCAGGCAGCGTTGTAGATGGTAGTAGTGCCTTTGGCAAGCACGGCAGCCATTACGATATTGGCTGTTCCGGTGACGGATGCTTCGTCCAGCAGCATATAGCTTCCTTGAAGTCTGTCGGCTGTTATTTCATAAATGCCCCGTCCTTCATCATAACGGAAGTCCGCTCCTAAATTCTGAATACCTACAAAGTGGGTGTCCAAACGGCGGCGGCCTATTTTATCTCCTCCCGGCTTGGATATCAACGCTTTGCCGAAACGTGCCACCATAGGGCCAATCAGCATGACAGAGCCTCGCAGACTGGAGCATTTCTTTAAAAACTCATCGCTTTCCAGATAAGCCAAGTCTACATTCTCTGCTTTAAAACTATAAGAATCAATGCCTTTCTTTGCAACCGTCACTCCCATCTCGCGCAAGAGCTGAATCAAGTTGTTGACATCAAGAATGTCAGGTATATTGTTCACCGTTACTTCCTCTGCGGTTAGCAATGTGGCACAGATTATCTGCAAAACCTCGTTTTTAGCTCCTTGCGGGTGAATCTCTCCGCAAAGCCGATGTCCTCCTTCGATTACAAATGAAGCCATTAATTAAAGTATTAAGTATGATTAAAGTATTAAGTATCAAGTATTAAGTATTAACCGTACGGTATCGCACGCTAAGTAAATAAGTAAAAGAAATCCAACCAGTGCCAACAAATGGCTGCGATTAATACTTAATACTTTATACTTAATACTTATTTCTTATTTCCTATTTTCTTAGTATCTTCTCTTGTTGTTCTGACGATTATTGGTATAGTTCGTCTTCGGACGATAGTTCTGGTTCAGGCGTTCTGCCATCAGCCGGACGATATCGTCAGTCATTTGGAGTTCCCCGTTGGAGAGTTCGTACAGGTCTTCGGCGATCTTTTTGTCGTCCACTGTATCTTTGTTCCATGCCAGGTAGTCCTTCTTCATGTGGTTGCAGATGAGGGCAATCAGGTTTCTCTTTTCGTTTCCTTCGGGGAATTCGATTGCTTTCTTTATCAGCACTTCCAGTGTGCGTCCGTAATGGCGATAACGCATACGGGCAGTGGAGTAGGGGATCGGATCCGGACGGGTCACCAAGTTATCCTTACGGATGATTTCATACGGGTAGTCAATATCCAGCTCAAAACCGGACATGATAGCCAGGTGATCCCAGAGCTTGTGCTTGAAGTCGGGCACATCACGCAAATGGGGGAACATATTTCCCATAATGTTGATGATGGTGTTGGCACAACGCTGACGTTCTGCACGATCCTGAATGGTCAACGCATAATCTACCATGTTCTGGATGCTACGCCCGTATTCGGGAAGCGGCATTCTTTTCTGTTGAGTATTGTATTGCATTTATTTAATTGAAAGTTTAAAATTAAAAATTAAAGAAGTTTTTTCGGCATGGAAGCAACGAATTCTTTCAAGTAGAAAGGTTCGAAGTAAGCCACGTCTTTATAATCTTCGTCGGCTATTGCTTTTTCTGCCAGCGGGAACATCATTTTAGCCAACGGGTGAATATTGTCGATAAAATGTGCGTTCGGATGCGTGATCTGTTCGCGGCATTTGTCGGCCCCGTTTCCAAAGAAATAAACCGGCTGCTCGTTCAGAAACTCCAAGTAAGAGTTTTCGTCTACAATATCGGCAGCTACTGCACGTTTCACCTGAAGTCTGCGGTCATAAACGGCTGCGTATACTTCCATGCGGCGGGCGTCGATCATCGGACAAAGCAAAGCGTCCTCGGGCAAGTCGTGATACAACAACACCGGAACAGTCAATACTTCCAGCGTCGGAATACCGATCAATGGGACGTTACGTCCGTAACAAACTCCTTTCGCCATAGAAACCCCGATTCGAAGTCCGGTGTAAGAACCCGGCCCGCAACTCACTGCGACTGCATCCAAAGGGATGGCATGACTGTCTATGAAAGACAACGCTTCATCTACAAAAACTCCTAAAGACACGGCGTGTGAAGGGCCTTTCAAATCTTCTTTCACAAAAATCGTCTGTCCGTCTTGACTGGCCGCTACCGAGCAAACAGAGGTAGAGGTTTCAATATTCAGTATACACGACATAAAAATCAGCTTATTAAATTGTCGCAAATTTACATGATTATTTCCAATTCTTAAAATATTCGTGTACTTTTGCACAAAACTTTAAGGTTATGATACAGTCTATGACAGGATACGGCAAAGCTACGGCCGAACTTCCTGATAAAAAAATAAATGTAGAAATCAAGTCGCTCAACAGCAAGGCAATGGATTTATCCACTCGCATCGCTCCGGCGTATCGTGAAAAAGAGATTGAAATCCGTAATGAGATTTCTAAAGTGCTGGAACGTGGAAAGGTCGATTTCAGCCTGTGGATCGAGAAGAAAGAAGCGGCAGAAAATGCGACTCCTATCAATCAAGTATTGGTGGAAGGTTACTACAAACAGATTTTGGCAATCTCGCAGAATCTTGGTATCCCTGTTCCTGCCGACTGGTTTCAGACATTGCTCCGTATGCCGGATGTGATGACTAAAACGGAAATCCAGGAACTGACCGAAGAGGAATGGAAAATGGTGCATGCCACTGTGCTCGATGCTATCAGTCATCTGGTAGATTTCCGCAAACAGGAAGGTGCTGCACTGGAAAAAAAGTTCCGTGAAAAGATCGCCAATATCTCAAGCCTGCTCGAAAAGATCGCTCCTTACGAAAAAGAACGTGTGGAAAAAGTGAAAGAACGCATCACGGATGCTCTCGAAAAGACATTAAGTGTGGATTACGACAAGAACCGCTTGGAGCAGGAATTGATCTATTACATTGAGAAACTGGATGTTAATGAAGAAAAACAACGCCTTAGCAACCATCTGAAATATTTCATCAGTACAATGGAAAGCGGTAACGGACAAGGTAAGAAACTTGGTTTTATCGCCCAGGAAATGGGTCGGGAAATCAATACGTTAGGTAGCAAGTCCAATCATGCCGAAATGCAGAAAATCGTTGTTCAGATGAAAGATGAGTTGGAGCAGATTAAGGAGCAGGTGTTGAACGTGATGTAATTTACTCACAATAAATTCATTTACGATGATTCATTTACGATTAGACGATTTACGATGTATGATTGATATTACTTTTTGAATTTATAAATATCCAAATGTGTACACTATTATTTCGCAATACTAACTTCAATCGTACATCGTAAATCGTCTAATTGTAAATAACTTAATGTCAAATAAACTTTAATAATGACCGGTAAACTAATTATTTTCTCTGCCCCGTCAGGTTCGGGCAAATCTACTATTATCAATTATCTGCTGACGCAGAATTTGAATCTTGCATTTTCTATTTCTGCTACCAGCCGTCCTCCGCGTGGTACGGAGCAGCACGGAGTGGAATATTTCTTTCTTACGCCGGAGGAATTCCGTTGTCGCATTGAGAACAACGAATTTTTGGAGTATGAGGAAGTATATAAGGACCGTTATTACGGAACATTGAAGGCACAAGTGGAAAAGCAACTGGAAGCAGGTCAGAATGTTGTGTTTGACGTTGATGTGGTAGGTGGATGTAATATCAAGAAGTTTTATGGTGACCGTGCGTTGTCAGTGTTTATTCAACCGCCTTCGGTGGAAGAATTGCGTTGTCGGTTGGAAGGGCGCGGAACGGATGCCCCGGAAATCATTGAAAGCCGTATTGCTAAGGCAGAATATGAATTGGGGTTTGCTCCGCAATTCGATTGTGTGATTGTCAATGACGATTTGGAAGCTGCGAAGGCAGAAGCATTGAAAGTAATTAAAGAGTTTTTAGCCGAAGAATAAGACTTGAGAATGTACAAGAAGAATTGTAACACCCGAAAATGGATGTATCTGTGTGCCGTCACCGGTGTGATGAATCTTCTTGCTTTTATTGTATGCCTTTATTTTCAACAATGGTTCATAAGCGGCATTGCGCTACTTCTCACAATCAGACAAGCTATTGTTTTACCGAAGTGGAGAAAGAAAATAAAGCAAGAAAGAATAGCGGAAAATGAATCAAGTTAAAACAAGAAAAACCGGAATCTTCAGCGGGTCATTCAATCCGATTCATATCGGGCATCTCGCTTTAGCCAATTACCTTTGTGAGTATGAAGGGTTGGATGAAATATGGTTTATGGTCAGTCCGCAGAATCCTTTGAAAACGAAGGCTGAATTATGGAGTGACGAGCTTCGTCTTCAATTAGTGGAGTTATCCATCAGTGATTATCCTCGTTTTCGAGCTTCAGACTTTGAATTTCATTTGTCCCGTCCTTCGTATAGCGTATATACACTGGAAAAACTTCGTGAAACGTATCCTAACCGGGAATTTTATTTCATTATCGGTTCCGATAATTGGGAACGTTTTGAACGCTGGTATCAGTCCGAACGCATCATTAAAGAGAATCAACTCCTCATTTATCCTCGTCCTGGCTTTCCGGTAAAAGAAGAGGAATTGCCGGAAACCGTGCGTCTCGTTCATTCCCCTGTTTTTGAAATCAGTTCCACTTTTATTCGGGAAGCCTTGAGTGCAGGGAAAGATATTCGCTACTTTCTACATCCAAGAGTTTGGGAGGCTATCAAGAAAGATAATATACGCCTTTGAATATATTATAATATGTGTCCGGCAGAATATAACGGATAATTTGTCAGCCACTCTTGTTCCCGATAATCTGACATGGAAAAACGGATGCCATGTAGTTCTGGATTCTTTTCAACAAAAGAGCGCAGACTTTTCGACTGTAAATTTTCTTCAGCTTTCACTTCGACCGGAATAATACAGATTTCTTTTTGCAAAAGGAAATCCAATTCTCCTTTGGAAGTATCTGAAGACCAGTAATAGATATTCAAGCCTTTCACTGATTTCAGTTGTTGTAACACATATTGTTCGGTAATTGCTCCTTTATAATCGGTAAATAAAACATTGCCTTCCAATAATGCTTGTGGGGGGAGTCCGCTCATTGCTCCCATTAATCCGGTGTCTAGCATAAACAGTTTGAATGCGGAAAAATCTTCGTAGGCCGATAAAGGTATTCCACCTTTCTTTACCCGGTTTACTTTATAAATAAGACCGGCATCTATCAGCCATTCTATGGCCAGTTCAAAATCCTTGGCTCTTGCTCCTTCTTTTATAACTCCATAAATGAATTTGCGATTTTCTTTAGCCAGTTGTGCAGGAACCGAACGCCACACCATACGAATCCTAGGGACTTCGGCAATAGGAGCGTGTTTGGAAAAATCACGGTCATAAGAATCCAGTATGTTTTGTTGCAACTGGCGGACTTCGGTATAGTCTTTATGCTCAATAAATGCATTGACTACTTCGGGCATTCCTCCTACGAAATAGTACTGTTTAAGGAAGTCGGTGAATTTAGAACGGAAGGTAGAAATGAGGTTCCAATCTTGCTTTGCAAGCAAGCTGACAAAAGACTCTTGTCCGATAGCTTCTAAAAACTCGGAAAAAGAAAGTGGATATAGGTCTATAAAATCGACTTTTCCCACCGGGAAAGAGTCATTTTGATGCATAGCGATGCCCAGTAAAGAACCAGCTGCAATAACATGATACTGTGGCGCTTTCTCCAGGAAATATTTCATGGCTGTCAAGCCGCGTGGGGCTTCCTGAAGTTCGTCAAAAAGAATTAAGGTATCTGTATCTACTACTTTTCCGGTTACTAACTGGATAGCCATCAAAATACGTTCGATATCAAAATCTTTTTGAAAAACCTCTTTCATCACTTCATTGTCTTCGAAGTTGATGTAGGCAAACTGTTTGTAAGCAGTAGCCGCAAACTCTTTCATAAGCCATGTCTTTCCTACCTGACGGGCTCCGCGAATAATCAAAGGCTTTCGTGTAGACTTTTCTTTCCAATCGTACAATTGTTGCATTGCATTTCTTCTCATACTTCTTTCTTTTATTGTCAGCTACTTATAGGTACAAATGTAAGCACTAAAAAGGATAATAACAAAAAGTCGTACCCTAAAAGTGTGGTATTTAACAAAAAGTTATACCCTAAAAGTGTGGCATGTTACAGAAAGTCGTATCAGAAAAGTGTGTGATGTTGCTATTTTTGTTTGTTATTGTACCAAGTCACGATACCTTACTCCGTCAATCGATGAAGAGTAATGACGATGATTTCTGCCGGAGCACCGACACGGATCGGTAACTTTGAAGTTCCTATTCCGTTTGTTATAATCAAAGGTATTTTTGCTGTATTATATGCCAGTCCGGTGATAAAACGATTGCCGTAGTGTGAGTTCAGTGCCGGGGCGACTCCGAATACACGGACTTGTCCGCCGTGTGTATGTCCTGCGAGAGCGAGGTCTGTATTGGCTACTGAAACATCTTCTATGTAATCCGGCGTATGAACTAGTAAGATGACAAAATCTTTGGGAGAGAGTGCCAAAGTGGGTGATACTCCGTTGCGCCCCAGATCGAAAGGATTGCGCACTCCGGCGATAATAATCTGCTGGCCGTCTTTACGCAGCGTGTCCACTTCGTGTTCTAACGGACGCATTCCGTAATGTTTCATAGTGTTCACAATTTCGTCGTGACAACGTTCGTAATCATTATTACCCATCACTCCATAGGTTCCCATTGGTGTCTTTACACGTGCAAGTGCGGAAAACAAAGGTTCTACATATTCGCAACCTTCCTGATAATCACCACCCATCAAAAGAACATCTGCTTTTTGGGCAATCAATAGACGGACAAGATCGTTCAATCCTCTCTCTTTTAGCAGGCTTTTGTAATGTAAATCGGAAATGAAAGCGATGCGGAAACCTTCAAAAGCTTCAGGTACATCGCGGTGGGTGAAGTCGTATTTTACTACACGATCCACTCCTGTATAAACAGATGACACATCTACGCTGGAAGAGGTTATTTGGGTTCCACGGAGCATCCGGTCGGATTTGTCTGCGTCGGTATCAGTCTCCTTTTTCTTTGTATGTTGCTTTTGGTTTTTAGAAACAGCCAGTGCTTTGAGTTTCGAGTGGTCGGGAGCGAAGAGTCCGGCAATGGCGTTAGTCGTATCCGGATAAATGGAATCAGTATGTAAGACAGGGTGCGGCAAGCTAGCCACCATATTCTTTTTCGATTTGCAGGAAACAAGCAAAAGCAATGTCAACAGGATAACAGGGTAGATTGTTTTCTTCGTCAGTGGATAAATCGTTTTCTTCATCAATGGGATATTTATTTTCTTCATCAATGGGATATTTATTTTTTTCATCAATAGGGTATTTATTTTCTCCATCACAGGAGCATTTATTTTCTTCATCTTCTCTTAGTTTGAAGTTTTCTGGGGTGCAAAGATACGAAAAATCATGTATCTTTGTCCGTCAAAACTCTTTATAATATATTAAAGTATGGAAGAAGTAAAGCGTAACTCGCTACGAGCATGGATATTAGCTGCACGTCCCAAAACTCTTACAGGAGCCGTTACCCCTGTTCTGATAGGTACAGCTCTCGCTGCGATGGACGGGCATTTTCACTGGTTGCCGGCACTGATCTGCTGTCTGTTCGCAAGTCTGATGCAAATTGCCGCTAATTTCATCAATGACCTTTTCGACTTCCTCAAAGGGACAGATCGGGAAGATCGCCTGGGACCCGAACGTGCTTGTGCACAGGGATGGATTTCTCCGCAAGCGATGAAAACCGGGATTATTATTACGGTTGCTCTTGCCTGTCTTATCGGTTGCACATTACTTTTCTTTGCCGGATGGGAACTGATTGTCGTAGGAGTGCTTTGTGTATTATTCGCTTTTCTTTATACCACCGGCCCTTATCCTCTTTCTTACAACGGCTGGGGAGATGTACTGGTGATTGTCTTCTTTGGATTTGTGCCTGTTGGCGGAACATATTACGTGCAAGCGCTAACATGGACGCCGGATGTCACTATCGCCTCTCTGATTTGTGGACTATTGATTGATACGCTACTGGTAGTCAATAACTACCGTGACCGGGAAGCGGATGCGCGCAGTGGAAAAAGAACAGTGATCGTTCGTTTCGGTGAGAAGTTCGGCCGCTATTTTTATTTGATGCTGGGTGTTACAGCTTCTCTTCTCTGTCTGTGTTTCCTTCGTGAAGGTCATTTTTTAGCCGCTCTTCTTCCGCAACTCTATTTGATTCCTCATTTCCTCACCTGGAAACGGATGGTGAAAATATATAGTGGTAAAAAATTAAACAGCATATTAGGCGAGACTTCGCGTAATATGCTGTTTATGGGTGTTCTTATTGCAATAGGAATGTTGGTAAGTTGAGAATCATTTCCCATACATCTTTTCGTAGTAACCCTGATAATCTCCGCTGGTAACTTCTTCCACCCAAGCCTGGTTGGCTAAGTACCATTCGATTGTCTTTACGATACCGACTTCGAATTTTGTTTCGGGATACCATCCTAAAGCATTTGTAATCTTTGTAGGATCGATGGCGTAACGTTGGTCATGCCCCAGACGGTCTTTAACAAACGTAATCAGATCTTCGTTGATCCAGTCGATCGAAATATTTCCGTTTTCGTCTTTCACCTTCTTTTTGAGAACCTGGCGATATTCGGGATTCTCTGCCATCAGACGGTGGATAGTTGAAATAGTCAGTTTTACGATTTCGAGGTTTGTTTTCTCGTTATGTCCGCCAACGTTGTACACTTCTCCGTCTTTACCTTCACGTACAACGAGATCAATCGCTTTGCAGTGATCTTCTACATAAAGCCAGTCGCGTACATTACTGCCGTCACCGTAGACGGGGAGATGTTTTCCTTCGAGGATATTCTTGATAATCAACGGAATCAATTTCTCCGGGAAATGATACGGACCATAGTTGTTTGAGCAGCGGGTAATTGTTACCGGCATTTTATAAGTATCATGGTAAGCCATCACTACCATGTCTGCGCTAGTCTTAGAGGCACTGTACGGGCTGTGAGGACAAAGCGGGGTTGTTTCTGTGAAATACCCTTCGGCTCCCAGTGAACCATACACTTCGTCGGTGGATACCTGATGATAGCGTACACCTTTTCTCCAGGTAGGATATCCTTGTTCATCTTTTCCCATTACCCATGCGCGGCGTGCACAATCCAATAAGTTCTGTGTTCCGAGAATGTTGGTAATCAGAAACAGTTGCGGATTTTCAATGCTGCGGTCAACGTGACTTTCGGCAGCGAAATTCACCACATAATCAAAACGATACTCAGCAAAAAGACCGTCTACCACATCACGGCTACAAATGTCTCCTTTGATAAAGACGCAGCGTTCGTTGTCGATGTCTTTGGCAATCGTTCCTAAGTTACCTGCATACGTCAAAGCATCCAATATCACGACTTTGATGTCGTTATGTTTGGCCAAGATGTATTTGATGTAATTTGCCCCGATAAATCCTGCGGCACCGGTCACTAGATAAGTTTTCATATTTTATTCTATTATGTTGATTTTAGGATTGTTTTGCCAATTCGATGAGATACTTTCCATACTCGGTCTTTTCGAGTTGCTGACCTAACAGAAGCAATTGCTCCGTCGGAATCCATCCCTGACGCCAGGCGATTTCTTCAATACAGCTGACGTAGAAACCTTGCCGATTCTGAATAGTAGCCACGAAGTTGGATGCTTCCAGCAGACTGTCGCAGTTACCCGTATCCAGCCATGCGAATCCGCGTCCGAAGAGTTCCACTTTCAATGTGCCTTCTTCCAGGTACAGGCGATTCAGGTCTGTAATCTCATATTCTCCACGTGCTGAAGGACGAAGAGCTGCTGCTTTTTCCGTCACACTGGCATCATAGAAATAGAGTCCGGGAACGGCATAATTACTTTTCGGCATTTCCGGTTTTTCTTCCAGTGAAATAACTTTCCCTTGTTCGTTAAATTCCACTACACCATAAGCGCGCGGGTCTTTTACATAGTAGCCGAAGATGCAGGCGCCTTTTTCTATATTGGCAGCCCGGCGGAGCATGGCAGAAAAGCCTTGTCCGTAAAACATATTATCCCCAAGAATCAGACAGCCCGGTTCACCGTTCAGGAAATCGGCTCCCAATACGAAAGCCTGTGCCAGTCCGTTAGGTTGTTCCTGTATTTTATAGGAGAAAGACATACCCAGCTCCTCACCCGTTCCCAGCAAATCCCGGAACATAGGCAAGTCACGTGGAGTCGAAATAATCAACACTTCGCGTATTCCTGCCAACATCAGTGTCGACAATGGATAGTAAATCATCGGCTTGTCATACACAGGCATGATTTGTTTGGAAATCGCTTTGGAAAGCGGATAAAGTCGGGTGGCACTACCACCGGCCAGAATAATTCCTTTCATGTTCGTCTGAGTTATTCATTAACAGTGTGCAAAGGTCGGAAAGAATTCCGACGTGGCAAAATTTTAAAATAATTTTTCAGTCAGGCGGGGACATTTATTTTATTTGTCCGCCAGTTCGATAACTTCCAAGTCCTGAAACGCCCCTTGATTGATAACAAAACGCACCAAAGTCCGCACCTTATGGAAACCAGACATACCTGCAGCTCCCGGATTGATATGTAACATATCCAGCGTTTTATCATACTTCACCTTTAATATATGCGAATGTCCGCTGATAAAAAGCTTGGGCGGTCGCGTCATCAGACTACCGATGATGGAAGGATCGTACTTTCCCGGATAACCGCCGATATGTTTTATCAGTACTTCCGCACCATCCACCGTGAAACGATTTATTTGAGGATACAGTTTTCTGATTTCCTGTCCGTCAATGTTTCCGTACACCGCCCGGAATGGACGGAATACGGCTAACTTTTCCGCTACTTCCAGCGAACCGATGTCTCCGGCGTGCCAGATTTCGTCGCACGGTTCAAAATATTCCAGGTATTTCTCATCCCAGTAAGCGTGAGTATCAGATAATAATCCAATTCTTGTCATAAAATTCTTTGTTTAATCCCACAAAGATACTATATTTGGAAAAATCTTAAAGCACATGGAAAGCAAATATAATTATTTCAAGCGAGATATAAGTTGGCTCTCATTCAATTACCGCGTATTGTTGGAGGCTCTGGACGAGCGTCTGCCGCTTTACGAACGTATCAACTTCATCTCTATCTACTCTTCCAACCTCGAAGAGTTTTACAAAATCCGTGTAGCCGACCATAAAGCTGTTGCTTCCGGCGCTACGGAAAGCGATGAAGAAACCGTACAGTCAGCCCGCGAACTGGTAGAGGAAATAAATAAAGAAGTCACCCGCCAGCTGGATGACCGTGTACGCATCTATGAACAAAAAATACTGCCTGCCCTGCGCAAAAATCATATCATCTTTTATCAGGACAATCATGTAGAACCGTTCCACCAACAGTTTATCAAAGACTTTTTCCGGGAGGAAATCTTTCCCTACCTGCAACCTGTGCCTGTATCCAAAGATAAAATTGTCTCCTTCCTGCGGGACAACCGTCTTTACCTGGCAATACGAGTCTATCCGAAGAAAGAAGAAAAAAACAAAGGAGAAGAACCTAAAGAAAATATAGAAAAATATACCGGAGAGTGCATAAATGAAAGAAATGACGGAGAAGGTATAAAAGTAGGTATGGAAGAAGTAAGGCCAAATGTAACAGACCTCCGACAACCCCTTTACTTTGTGATGAAACAACCCTACGCCAAAGTGCCCCGCTTCATTGAACTTCCGTCTCGCGAGAAAAATCATTATTTGATGTTTACCGAAGACATCATCAAGGCAAACCTCAACCTGATCTTCCCCGGTTACGACGTTGATTCCAGCTACTGCATCAAAATCTCCCGTGATGCTGATATATTGATTGACGACACCGCCAGCAGTGCCGACCTCGTCGCCCAACTTAAGAAGAAAGTGAAGAAACGCAAGATCGGTGACGTCTGCCGTTTCGTCTACGACCGTGCTATGCCTTCTGAATTCCTGGACTTCCTTGTGGATGCCTTCCGTATTCAGCGTGACGAACTTGTCCCCGGTGATAAGCATTTGAACCTCGAAGACCTGCGTCATCTTCCCAACCCGAACAAATCCCTTCATAGCCTCGAAAAACCGAAGCCGATGAAGCTGACCGTCCTCGATGAGAAAGAATTCATTTTCAATTACGTCGCCAAAAAGGACCTATTATTATATTACCCTTATCACTCTTTCGAGCACTTTATCCACTTCCTGTATGAAGCCGTGCACAACCCGGAAACCCGTGAAATCATGGTAACTCAATACCGCGTAGCGGAAAACTCCGCCGTCATCAACACCCTGATAGCCGCCGCCCAAAACGGCAAGAAAGTCACCGTATTTGTGGAACTGAAAGCCCGCTTTGATGAAGAAAACAACCTTGCCACCGCCGAAATGATGCAAGCCGCCGGTATCAAGATAATCTACAGCATCCCTGGTTTGAAAGTGCACGCCAAAGTAGCCTTGATCCGTCGTCGCGGATTAAACGGTGAGAAAATCCCCAGCTACGCCTACATCAGCACCGGCAACTTTAACGAAAAAACCGCCACCCTTTACGCCGATTGCGGTCTTTTCACCTGTCGCAAAGAAATAGTGGCCGACCTCTATAACCTCTTCCGTACCCTGCAAGGAAAAGAAGACCCGAAGTTCACCACCCTTTTGGTAGCCCGTTTCAACCTCATCCCTGAATTGAACCGCCTGATCGACCGCGAAATATCCCTCGCAGACGAAGGCAAGCAAGGACGCATCATTCTAAAAATGAACGCCCTCCAAGACCCTACCATGATAGACCGCCTCTACGAAGCCTCCGAACACGGTGTACAAATCGACCTTATCGTCCGTGGTATCTGCTGCCTCATCCCCGGACAGTCATACAGTCGTAATATCCGTGTCACCCGTATTGTGGATAGCTTCCTCGAACACGCCCGCATCTGGTACTTCGGCAACGACGGCACCCCCAAAGTATTCATAGGCTCTCCCGACTGGATGCGCCGTAACCTCTACCGCCGCATCGAAGCCATCACCCCCGTTCTTGCCCCCGACCTGCGTGACAGCCTGATCGAAATGCTTAATATCCAGCTTGCCGACAACCAAAAAGCCTGCTGGGTAGATGATAAGTTGCAAAACATATTCAAAAAAAGAACACCCGGCACCCCTACCGTCCGAGCCCAATACACCTTCTACGACTGGCTAAACAAAACTAACAGCTAACATCAAATCCTTTCCGCAGCAACTATGCTGCGGAAAACACATCATTGCAACCATACCCCAGCCCCCCCCATCGTACATACGATCACAATGACCTGCACCCCGCATGGTTTCCCGGCCTACTTTTTTCTCCGTCAAGCGAGCGCCCGTAACGTAGCGTCAAGAAGGGCAGACTGTTTGAGCGTAGCGAGTTTCTGCCCTTTAGCGAAGTGAAGGAAGCGAGTAGGAGAAAAAAGTCAGCCTTGAATTTTTCTTTGCTTCTTTCTTTTGTTTCAAGACAAAAGAAAGATGATTGTAATACAATTGTAACATGTATGACACCTCCCTGCAACGTCAAATCCCGTCCTTTGCAACTGGAAACAACATACACATATTATTTATGGAGACTATTTATTTATGCATTATCATCTTCCTCTTCGTCCTTGCCGTCTTCGATTTGATAGTCGGAGTCAGCAATGACGCAGTCAACTTCTTAAACTCCGCGGTAGGTGCCAAAGCCGCTTCGTTTAAAACCATCCTTTTCATAGCCGGCGTCGGCATATTTATTGGCGCCTCCCTATCCAATGGCATGATGGACATAGCCCGGCACGGCATCTACCAGCCCGAGCACTTCTACTTTGCCGAAATCATGTGCATCCTGTTAGCCGTCATGCTGACCGACGTAGTACTGCTGGACGTATTTAACTCCATGGGTATGCCCACCTCCACCACCGTTTCATTAGTCTTTGAACTACTCGGAGGAACCTTCGCCCTCTCACTTATCAAAGTACATAATAGCGACACCCTCGGTTTGGGCGACCTCATAAACACCGACAAAGCCCTTTCCGTCATCATGGCCATTTTCGTATCCGTCGCCATCGCCTTCTTCTTCGGAATGATCGTACAATGGCTGGCCCGTGTGGTATTCACCTTCAACTATACGAAAAAGATGAAATACAGCATTGCACTCTTCGGAGGTGTAGCCGCTACCGCCATCATCTATTTCATGCTTATCAAAGGACTGAAAGACAGCTCCTTCATGACCCCCGAAAACAAACACTGGATACAAGACAACACATTGATGTTAATCGCCGTCTTCTTCGTGTTCTTCACCGTACTGATGCAAATCCTTCACTGGATGAAAATCAACGTTTTCAAAGTAATTGTATTGATGGGCACCTTCGCCCTCGCTCTCGCTTTTGCCGGCAACGACCTTGTCAACTTCATCGGTGTTCCCCTCGCAGGCTTCTCCTCTTTTATGGACTATACCGCCAACGGAGGAGGAAATCCGAACGGCTTCCTGATGACCTCCCTGCTGGGACCCGCCAAAACCCCGTGGTATTTCCTTATCGGAGCCGGAGCCGTTATGGTCTACGCCCTTTGTACTTCTAAAAAGGCACATGCCGTAATTAAAACATCCGTCGACCTTTCCCGTCAAGATGAAGGAGAAGAAACATTCGGAAGTACCCCGATTGCCCGTACAGTAGTCCGCATCAGTATGACACTTGCCAACGGAATCTCCCGCATTATGCCAAGTGGCAGCAAAGAATGGTTTGACTCCCGCTTCCGCAAAGACGAAGCCATCATTGCCGACGGAGCAGCTTTCGACCTTGTCCGCGCTTCTGTCAACCTAGTATTAGCGGGTCTGCTCATCGCCTTGGGAACTTCCCTGAAACTTCCTCTTTCTACCACCTACGTAACCTTCATGGTAGCTATGGGTACCTCCTTGGCCGACCGTGCCTGGGGACGTGATTCTGCCGTTTATCGTATTACTGGCGTATTAAGCGTCATCGGTGGCTGGTTCATCACTGCCGGAGCTGCCTTCACCATCTGTTTCTTCGTAGCCCTCGTACTTCATTATGGAGGAAATATCTCTATCATCGCACTCATCGGTATAGCTGTATTCATTCTGATCCGTAGCCAAGTGATGTACAAAAAACGCAAAGCGAAAGAACAAGGTAACGAAACTCTGAAGCAACTTATGCAAGCCACAGACAGCACAGAAGCCCTGCAACTGATGCGTAAGCACACCCGTGAAGAACTTTCCAAAGTGCTGGAATATGCAGAAACTAACTTCGAACTGACCGTCACTTCTTTCCTCCACGAAAATCTTCGAGGACTGCGTCGTGCTATGGGTTCCACAAAATTTGAAAAACAGCTCATCAAACAGATGAAACGTTCCGGCACCGTAGCCATGTGCCGCCTCGACAACAACACCGTACTCGAAAAGGGACTTTATTACTATCAAGGCAACGACTTTGCCAGCGAACTCGTTTACAGTATTTCTCGTCTCTGCGAACCTTGCCTGGAACATACCGACAATAACTTCAACCCATTGGATGCCATTCAGAAAGGTGAATTCAGCGATGTTGCCGAAGATATTACATATCTGATTCAGCAATGCCGTAAGAAAATGGAAAACAACGAGTACAACAATCTGGAAGAAGAAATCCGTCGTGCCAACGACCTCAACGGACAGCTTTCGCTATTGAAACGTAAGGAACTGCAACGCATCCAAAGCCAATCAGGAAGTATCCGGGTTAGCATGGTATATCTCACGATGGTTCAGGAAGCACAGAACGTAGTCACTTACACCATCAACTTAATGAAAGTAAGCCGTAAATTCCAAGTGGAGACTGAAATGCCGTAAAGGCTGGAAACGATAACGTTCTTCACTGGAAAAAACGAATGATAACTCGAAAGGAAAGGACTGTTTGATAAACCCTATTTATATAAGTGAGGGTATGTCAAACAGTCTTTTCTTTTTAGTAGGTGGTTGGATAAAAAAGCTCTGTTCTTTAGCATTTGATTTGATAAAATTGTATATTTATAGTCGGTAAGATATTTGAGACGATTTAAAATGCAATGGTATAAAAATGAAATGAATGAAATATCAATTAGAAATAACCACTTTACTGGTTCCTGTCAATGTGCATCAGTTGTTTGAGAAATGTGAATGGCCCGAACTAAACAGTTTTGACAAAGAAATGGTTGAGGACTATTTCTCTGATTTGGTAAATGGCATTCAAACCGATGAGGCTTTGGACGATTGGAAGCTGACAATTGTCCTGTATATCGGTACTTATTTGGGAGCCAATCATATCAGTATCCGGAAACATGGAATCACCGATACGGCAACAAAAGAAAAAGTGTTGACGATCGGTATACCTCTCCCTTGCAGTAAAACCGTTCGTTGGGGAGTGAAGAAGAAAGAACGGTTTACTGGTAAAATACCGGATGAAAACTATAGGAGAAATAACAGGTTGCTTCCCGTCAACTTTGCGAAATATGATACTATGGGAACCTATATTGAAGATAACATCCGGATAGCCCTTTTGAATTTGTTTGAAGTAGGTTTTACCTTGAAAGGATATAAAGTAAAGAAACGGTGATAGTAACTGAATTGTAATCAAACTTTCTTTTCATAGGGATTAAACTTGCTTATCCCGGCAGGAAAACGTATCTTTGTTGGTAAGAAAACTATAACCGCAAGTTCTGATTATAAAACCGGAACTTTTGATTATGTAATCAGAAGTTTCAGTTATAAAACCAGAACTTGCGGTTTTAGTTTGCCCTAAGGGAAAAAGAACTTTTCTTCTAGGGGAGAACAAGTTTTCTACCTATAGCAAGGATGTTTTCTATTAGTAATCAATATTTCAAATAAACTTTAGTACTATGGCAATGTATGTAATGGAAGAAATGCCCGATATTCATGGAACGGGCGAACAAGTACTTTATCCTCGGTTTGCAATGATGGATCAGGTTTCTACCGAGGAGCTGATACGTCAGATAGCATCCAGCAGTGGTTTTAATGTCGGAGATGTGGAAGGCGTAATTACACAAATAGGTATTGAGATGGCACATCAGATGGCAGAAGGCAAGTCTGTGAAGCTGGATGGCATTGGAACATTCTCTCCTTCGTTGGCGTTATGCAAAGATAAAGAGCGTGAAAAGGCCGGAGAAGGCGAAACCCATCGTAACGCACGAAGCATTGTGGTGGGAAACGTGAACTTTCGTGTAGACAGGAAGATGATAAGGCGTATCAATGGAAGATGTCTGCTGGAAAGAGCTCCGTGGAAGTCGCAACGTTCTTCACAGAAGTATACTCCGGCGCAACGGCTTGCATTGGCTGTCAGATATTTGGAGGAACATCCTTTTTTGACAGTCTACGAATACCGGAAGCTGACAGGTCTGCTGCGCACAGCGGCTACCAATGAATTGCGCCAATGGGCGTATACGCCCGGTTCCGGTATCGGGATTGATGGCAGAGGAACACATCGGGTGTATATAAAGAAAACATAATTCATCATATTTGTATGATGATACTTTGAGATTTTGAATTAAGAGCATTGGGGGGAATTGCGGTGAGGGCGCTTTTCTTCAGGGACGTGCTTGAGTGATAACTAAAATTAATAAAAATGGGGAATTTGATTTCATTTATGAAGGAAGTAGCTGAAGGGCTTCGAAAAAGTGGGAATTATGGAACTGCTCATGTTTACAGGAGTAGCATGAATGCTATCATTGCATTTAACGGGAGCAGGAATCTGTCATTCAAGAAAGTGAATCAGGAGTTTCTTAAAAGTTTTGAAACGTATTTGCGGGAAAAGGATTGTAGTTGGAACACGGTTTCAACCTATATGCGTACATTGAGGGCGGTGTACAACCGCGCGGTTGACCGTCGTATGGCATCTTATATACCGCATCATTTCCGGTATGTTTATACAGGAACGCGTGCTGACAGAAAGCGTGCACTGGAAAAGGAGGATATGGAACGATTGATGAAAGAGCTTCCCAAACAAATTCATCAGGGAAGGGAAGAATTACAACGTACGCGCGCGTACTTTTTCTTAATGTTCATGCTTCGTGGTATGCCGTTTGTAGATCTTGCCTATCTTAAAAAGCAGGATATGGTGGGGAATGTGCTTACTTATCGTCGTAGAAAAACCGGGCGGCTTCTAACTGTGACGCTTCTGCCGGAAACTATGAAACTAATAAAAAAGTATATGAACACCGATTCTGCTTCTCCTTATCTTTTTCCCATACTGACTGGCGGAGAGAGTACCGAAGCTACCTACAGGGAATATCAGATAGCTTTGCGTAATTTTAACTATCAGCTTCTGTTGCTGAAACAAGTACTTGCATTGACTTCTGATTTAAGCTCATATACGGCTCGGCATACTTGGGCTACAATGGCATATTATTGCGAGATACATCCAGGCATTATTTCAGAGGCGATGGGACATTCATCCATTATCGTCACAGAGACTTATCTAAAACCTTTTAAGAATAAGAAAATAGATGAAGCGAATGTGACGATTCTATCTTCGCTGAAAAGGAACTATATTTGTGGCAAGTAGTTGATTGATAGTGCTGTTACTTTGTAGGTAACGGGAAGAAAAGACGCTGCAAATATGAGCATATTTCTTAAAACATCCAAACAAAATCGTACATTTTTTCTAATAAACTACTCAAAATAGGAATAAACACAGAAGAACACGTGGATTCTTTGTCTTAGAGCTTTGTTAACGTCTAAATTTTGCAATAGATTTCCCGCCCCTCTACTTTTTCTCATAAGCAGGGGTAAGAAGATTCGTCATATATCGTATTATTTTCTAGTATAGACTACTCTAAAAGAGCAGGCACAAGGGTTTTCCCGTTACCTACAAAGTAACGGGAAGAGGGGGAGTGAAGCGAAATAAATCATGAATTAGTACAAACAAATTTTTTATTTATTAATTGTATAACATTTAATTTACTTTTATGAGAAAATGGACGTATTTAGTCGCAACCTTGCTCATGGCAGGTACGACGGCGACATTCACGGGATGTATTGATACCGATGAACCGGAAGGCATTGCAGAACTTAGGGGAGCAAAGTCTGATTTTATCAAAGCTCAAGCTGCAGTTGAGCTTGTAGAGGCTGAATTGAGAAAAGCACAGGTTGCAGAGCAAGAGTTAGTTAATGCAGGTTTGGCACTTCAGAATAAATCTGCAGAAATTGATTTGCAGTTGCATGAACTGGATATTCAGTTGAAGCAACTCCTGATTGAAAAGGAAGAAGCTGCTACTGCACAAGCAAAAGCAGAAGCGGAAGCTGACATTGCAAAAGCGGAAGCTGACAAAACTAAGTGGGAAAATGAAAAGGCATTGATTGTTGAGCAGTATAAGGAAAAAATGCTTCTTGCCGAAACTGCCACTGCTAAAGCACAGGAAGCTTACAAGCAAGCTATGGAACAGATTGAAGCTTCCAAGTTGTTGCTGACAGATGAAGAACAAGCTCGTTTGAATGGTGTACAAGCGCAAGTCGCCTATGCAAAACAAGCAATGGACAAGGCAATGTATGGATATTCAACAACTGTTATCAAAAGAATTCTGTCATCGGAAGTTGCGAATTCCACTACTACTACAAATCCGGATGAAAGCACGGAGACTAATTCTTCTACGACTAAGTATTATGTTTATCTTATTACTGAAGATCCTACCCAGTCTGCGGATGGCTATAAAGCCGGTAGCTTGAAAAAACTTCAGGAGCAATTAGCTAACTATTCTGATATAGTAGCTGATAATAATTTAGAAGCGGTTTTGGATAATGCATTGAAAAATGCAGAATTTGCTTTAGAAATGACGCAGAAGTATGCTGATAACTTGAAAGCTATCTTGGATAATGAGTATACTACTGTTGCAGATTGGGAAGCAGAAGTCAAGAAGCTGGAAGAAGAAATTGCTGCTGCAAAAGTCAAGGAACAACAGTATAATATTGAAAAAGGCAAGTTGGAAGTTGCTAATCCTAAACTGATATCTGACTTGGATGCTACTAGCAATAAGTTGGAGACTGCTAAAAATAACCAGAACTCTAACAAGAACAAAGCTAAAACAGCTGCAGCTTATTCTAAGAAAGTAGAGGCTGAAAGTGTAAAGAAAGGATTGAATGATGTAATACCTAGTGGAACAACTGTTGCTGGTTATAATTCTTCTACTGGTACTTTTGCCTATGCTAAAAGTATACAAATTACTGAAGCACAAAGTCAGATTGATGGTTGGGTTAAGCTGATTGATAAGGCTACTAAAGGTGTTGATTTGGAAAATATAGAATGGGCCAAACCACAATTGGCTACAGCTCTTGCAGCACAAAAAGAAGCAGAAGAGAACTATGCTAAAGATTATAAAGCATGGGAAGATGCAATGGCAGCTTATGATGAAAGTCTGAAAATAGATTTGGAGAAATCAGAAGCAGCCGCTAATGCTGCAATAAAGAAATATAATGGACTTAAACCAGAAGATAGAAAAAAAGAAGCTAATATTGATGCTGTAGCTGCGGCTTTAGTTGCATACTATAAGGATGCATTGGCTAAAGAAGCACAAGTTACTAAGGCAACTGTGACAAAAGGAAGTGACACGAAAAAAATCTCTGCTTGGCTGATAGCAGACGCTAATAACTTTAAAAAGGTGGTTGGAGTAGATTTAGGCTTTATCACTTGGGATGCTGGTGACATCGCTACTGCAAATGAAATTAGTAAAGAAAATATTGGAAAATTAATAGATGTAGAGCAAGACTCCAGTGTAAAGACTCCATTGGAAAAATGGAAATCAGCTTCTTCTACTGTATTTAGCGATAATTTCAATTCCGGTAATAATCCAAGAAGATTGCCAGTATCTAAGGACGAAGTAATAGCTGCGGCTGGTGGTAATCATGTAGACGCCTTGAAGAATGATTATGGTTCTCTTGGTAAGATGATTTGGGCAACAGCAGAAACGGCTAGTCTACAAGCTATAATTGATCAGGTAGAAACTTACAAAGCTTTGAAAGAAGCATTTACTGCTCAAAAAGCTGTAGAACAGGCTGCTCAAGATAAAGCAAATGCTGCTTTGGCGGATGTTGTAGATAAAGCTAAGAAAGCTAACGACGAAGCCCAGGCTGCTTATGATAAAGTCTTTAAAGAAGTAAATGATAATATTGCAACAGTACAAAAAGAATACGGCAATAATGAAATTATCAAAGGTAAGATTGAAACGGAAATCACTGTTTATTTGAATAATAACTTTACTAATGGTGATTTAGGTTCTTTGGAAGCTATCAAGAATTTGGTTAAGCAAGAACATATGATTGCTTTGGCAAATGTCACTGCCGCTAAGGCCGATGTTGCTAAAGCTAAGAGAAATATAGAGAAATTAGCGGCAGGTACTTATACTGATACAGATTATATTACTGAATCATTGGTAAGTATCCAGGAAAAGATCAAAGTAAAACAGGCTGAATATGATGCTGCCAAGGCAGACTATGATGCTGCAAGCGCTCAATTGAAAGCACTTCTTGCTATCTTCTTGAAATAATTCCCTAACTACGTAAAAGTAACAAGATGATAAAAAAACTATGCACATTACTTTTGCTGACCTGTATGACAGCTGCGCCTTCAATGGCGCAGCGTTACAGCAGCGGTGATGATGCGTCGTTTGCCCCGAAAAAAGGACAGTGGCAGGTTTCAGTCCTGCTTGGTAGCGGAAAGTTCTTTAACGAGAACACTTCTTATCTGCTTCCCAAGTTCTCCAATGACGGAGGAGTAGTCGGACTTCCCAATGGAGGGAAGGATAACTCCGGCGATCTGAACCGCTATCTGAACATCGGGAGTCTGAATAATAATAGTCTGGTCAATATAGCCGGAATTGAAGGTAAGTATTTTGTGTCTGACAATTGGGATGTAAATTTCCAGTTCAGCATGAACGTTAGCCTCACTCCTAAGAAAGACTATGTAGAAGGAGACAACAGTGTACCTGACATGATTATCCCTGCGCAAAGTTATATCAATGCGCAGATGACCAACAACTGGTATGTATCTGTCGGTTCCAACTACTATTTCAAGACTCGCAACGAACGTATTCATCCATATCTCGGAGGCGCACTCGGCTTCCAGATGGCACGCATTGAAACGACCGAACCATACACCGGAGACACCTACAAGGATAGTGACGACTCGGAAGAACTTCCGTCACAGGTCTATGTTTCCGGAAGTAAAGCCGGTCAGATGTACGGTTTCAAAGTAGCTGCCGTAGCAGGTATTGAGTATAGCATTGCCAAAGGTTTTGTTTTCGGTTTCGAAATGCACCCTCTGGCTTACCGCTATGACTTGATACAGATTTGCCCGAAAGGATTTGATAAATATAACGCCAGTCACCACAATATCAAAATATTTGAAATGCCTGTGGTGAAACTGGGATTCAGATTCTAAGGATGAATGATTATACAAATGTATGAATGAAAAGAGAAAGCCGTTCAGCTGATAGTGCGGACGGCTTTTCTTTTTTAAAGAAGAATGAAGAGCTTAATGAACAGATATGTGAAACTTTTATCTTTTCTTCCGGGAATATGTCTGATAGTGGCTTGCACCGGGCATCAGATAAAAGGTTACGAGATTAACGGCAGTGCACCTTTGCCCGAATTCGAAGGAAAAATGGTTTATATGAAAGATGTTTCGAGCGGGCAGCCGGTAGATAGTGCAGAAATAATCCACGGAAAGTTTGATTTTTCCGATACGGTGACTATTGTGTCGCCCGTAGTAAAAGTGCTTTCTATTCGTGCCAGCAAATCGGGACTGGAATACCGCCTCCCTGTTGTCATAGAAAATGGTAGTATCCAAGCCTATATTTCCGATGTGGTTTGTACAGGAGGAACAATGCTGAATGAACGAATGCAGGATTTTCTCATGGCTGTTGATGAATATTCTACAGCCTGCGAGAACAAGCAAACGGAACAGATAAAATCCGGATTTGCGGATTTATTGAAAAAATACATAGAAATCAATGATGACAATGCAGTAGGAGAATATATTCGGACTGCCTATCGTTCATCACTTTGATGCAATCAGATTGCTTTTAAGACTATAAACTAAATTTCCCACATAATAATATCCTCTCCAGATATTTCCTCCATATTTTTATAGAAGGGAATGTTGCATAAGAGAGACAGAAATGCGCCCTTGTGAAAGTCCATATTTCTGTATTGTTATGTTTTGAGGACGTTCCCGTATTTCCCATTCCCTTTTTCCCCCGGGAACGTCCTTTTCAATGACCTTTTGTTGTATATCTCATATAACTTACACTGTATGGAAGAATCTAGTGGATCTGTACTATTGGTAACTTTTCATACAAAGATAGTGTTTTTTACAAATACTTTATATCTTTGCAAAACAATGGCATATGCCGGGATTTAACCATACCACTGAAAATATGAAAACAAAAACTTTATTAGGCTTCTTTCTTCTTTCTGTTATGGCTTTTTGTGTATCAGCCTGTCAAGATGATGCAGAGATTATCTTATTTAGTGGTTCCGAACTGGTTGACGAAACAGGAACTTGTACAAACACTGTTTCTTCTACAGTTTTGTATCTTAACGGATGGGAAGCGGAGAATATCGGGATAGCCAATGGAAAAGGTGGCTACTCTGCACAAAGCTCCGATGAAACAATTGTGACAGCAACAGTCATCGACAACCGATTATGGCTTAGTTCGCATGGTAAAAAAGGGAAAGTAACGGTTACCGTTACTGATAAGGATGGTAATTATGTCACCCTGCCTGTGACTGTTTCTTATGGCGTATTGACATTTATGTGCGTCGACCAACCTGAATTTCAGGTTTCCAGACCCAGTGAAGATATGTTGTCATTGGATTCGGAAAGCGAGTTGCAGGAAAAAGTAAATGTGGCAATGGCTCCTTATTCTTTTATAAATAAAGGAGATATCTGTATTTTGCGGCCGGATGATGTATATCATTTATCTGAAGAAGGAACAGGAGGGAAATTCATTTATAAGACAGAGGATGAGCAAATTCTTGTTGAAGGAACATACCAGATAGAGTGGGCTTCATTGGGTGGAAAACAGAAAAAGGCTTTTGTCTTTACATATATAGATAAAAATAATGTAGAGCAACAACACACGTTTTTTAATTTTAGTCCGTATTTAGGAACTCAAAGTTCTACAAGAGAAAGAGGACCGATTACTACGGCATGGTTGGAGGAGGTATCCGATTCACCTTATCTGGAAGGAGTTTTGCCAGCGGATAGAACAGTTGTATATTGGGTGGATACAGTGATTTCCAGTTTGTCTGCCGAGGATTTATAATCATCCGGAAGGATTTATCGGTTCACATTTGAAATGATTCTCTTCGAAATTAATTTTCTTTTTGTGGCAAATAAAAAGGCACGGGAATGAAAGATTTCCCGTGCCTTCTCTTAGTATTTGATACCTTTACGGTATTGTTATGTGTTCAAAGCCTGTTCGATATCAGCAATGATATCATCCGCATTTTCGATACCTACCGATAGGCGGATCAGGTCCGGACGTACACCGGCTTCCATCAGTTGCTCATCCGTCAGCTGGCGGTGAGTATGGCTTGCCGGATGGAGCACGCAACTACGTGCATCGGCTACGTGAGTAACGATAGCGATGAATTCCAGTGAATCCATAAACTTGATAGACACATCACGTCCGCCTTTCAGACCGAAGGAGATAACTCCGCAAGAACCGTTCGGCATATATTTCTGTGCCAGGCTGTAATATTTGTTGTCCGGCAGACCACAATAGTTTACCCAAGCTACTTTCTCATTTTTAGAAAGATATTCGGCCACTTTCTGTGCGTTACGGCAGTGTTGAGGCATACGTAAGTGCAGTGTCTCAAGTCCCAGATTCAATAAGAAAGAGTTTTGCGGGCTTTGGATGCTGCCGAGGTCACGCATCAGTTGCGCGGTTGCTTTGGTGATGTAGGCACCTTTGCCGAATGCTTTCGTGTAAGTTAGCCCGTGGTAAGACTCGTCCGGAGTACAAAGTCCCGGGAATTTTTCTGCGTGAGCATCCCAGTCAAAATTACCGCTATCTACGATACAGCCACCTACGCTTGTAGCGTGTCCGTCCATATATTTGGTAGTAGAATGAACTACGATGTCAGCTCCCCATTCAAACGGGCGACAATTGATAGGAGTAGGGAAGGTGTTGTCAACAATCAAGGGGACCCCGTGACTGTGTGCGATACGTGCGAACTTTTCAATATCCAGCACTTCCAGAGAAGGATTGGAAATTGTTTCGCCAAACAAAGCCTTTGTATTCGGTTTGAAAGCTGCAGAAATTTCTTCTTCGCTGGCATCCGGATTTACGAAAGTCACATCGATGCCTAGTTTCTTCATCGTCACTCCGAACAGGTTGAACGTACCTCCATAAATAGCGGAAGAACAAACGAAGTGATCTCCTGCCTGGCAGATATTAAAAATGGCATAGAAGTTGGCTGCCTGACCGCTGGAAGTCAGCATAGCGGCTACACCACCTTCAAGAGCGGCGATTTTGGCGGCAACGGCGTCATTCGTTGGATTTTGCAGGCGGGTATAAAAGTAACCACTGTCTTCCAAATCGAACAGGCGGGCCATCTGCTCGCTGGTATCGTATTTGAAAGTTGTACTTTGATAGATGGGCAATACGCGTGGTTCGCCTTTTTTAGGCGTCCATCCAGCCTGTACACACAGGGTTTCCGGTTTGAATTGTTTTGCCATAATGTTATCGGGTTTTAATGTTTTATTTCAAAAAATGTTTTAATGCTGCAAAAGTAGGGAAAATAATTGTATTTTTGCCCTGTTTATGAGTGAAATGATAACTCTTGCGAAGGAGATAGTTAATGTAGTTATGAAAAATAAACTCTATATTCTTTTATTCTTAGCTTTTCTTTTTTCGGGCACAACTCTTTGGGCGCAGCAGAAGGCAACTCCGAAGGCGGGTGAGGGCATCTCTTCTTTTCTGTTGAGGCACAACCGTTCTCCGAAGAAGTATTACGACGATTTTATAGAGTTGAATAAGCAGAAGCTGGGAAAGAATAATGTGCTTAAAGTAGGCGTGACTTATGTTATTCCTCCGGTAAAGAAATCGACAACTACTTCTGCCAAGACTACTCCTGTCAAAAATACGGGTGCCAAGAACACAACTTCCGAAGGCGCCGGGACAAAGCAACCATCTTCAAAAGCTAAATCGACAAAAATAGGAACCACCATCAATGAGCCTCTGTTTGGAAAGCAACTGGCTAATGTGAAAGTCACTTCCAACCGTCTTGCCGGTGCTTGTTTCTATGTGGTTAGCGGACACGGAGGTCCCGATCCGGGAGCTATTGGAAAAGTGGGTAGATACGAACTGCATGAAGATGAATACGCTTATGATATTGCACTCCGTCTGGCACGTAACCTGATGCAGGAAGGAGCCGAAGTGCATATCATCATTCAAGATGCCAAAGATGGCATTCGTGATGATTCGTATCTGTCGAACAGTAAACGTGAGACTTGTATGGGGGATGCAATTCCTTTAAATCAAGTGCAACGCCTTCAGCAACGTTGTGATAAAATAAATGCCCTTTACCGGAAAGACCGTAAGAATCACTCTTATTGCAGGGCGATTTTTATTCATATCGATAGCCGTAGTAAGGGAAAACAAACGGATGTCTTTTTCTATTATTCGAATAAAAAAGGAGACAGCAAACGATTGGCGAATAATATGAAAGATACGTTTGAGTCAAAATATGATAAGCATCAGCCTAATCGGGGTTTTTCCGGCACAGTGAGCGGGCGCAACTTATACGTGCTTTCCCATACCACTCCCGCTTCCGTTTTTGTGGAGTTGGGCAATATCCAGAATACGTTCGATCAGCGTCGGTTGGTGATAAATTCCAATCGTCAGGCACTCGCAAAATGGCTGATGGAAGGCTTCCTGAAAGATTACAAGGAGAAGAAATAACATTTTTGCTTCTCCTTTCGTGAACAAAATAAAAATCTGAATGTTTTATATATGCAAATCGCCTGATGGCTACTTGTAGGTATGCGAATATATATAGGCTAGTGAATATGCCTCCCCGGCATAACAGGAAGATTGCATAGTAGTTTTGTCGTGTTTTATTTTGTGTTTGTGTTGTGACGGTGCTGCGATGTGAATCGGGGTGCCGTTTTTTTTCGTTTCTCTTGAATTCGTTAAGAGCACGTTATTTCATTTTCTTCTCATTTTATGATATAAAATCTTCTCAATTCAATGAACAAAATCCGGAAGTGTATGTTATTTATTGTGCAAATCGCCTGATAAAGCTTCTTGTGTGTATGCGAATATAGATAAGTCAAGCAAGGTATGCCTCCCCGGCATGACAGGAAGATTGCATAGTAGTTTTGTCGTGTTTTATTTTGTGTTTGTGTTGTGACGGTGCTGCGATGTGAATCGAGGTGCCGTTTTTTTTGTGTATATAAAAAGACTTACTCATAAAAAGAGGGCTTACAAAGATTCTAAAGTATATCGTAGAATCTATGTAAGCCCGTCTTGATGGGAGGGTACTTTATGCACACCTTATCTAGTTGTTATAAAGGCATATTACCGTGCTTCTTGGGCGGATTTGTCTGCATTTTGTTTTCCGTCATTTCTAGTGCCTGAATCAGACGTTTGCGAGTCTGTCTCGGATAAATGATTTCGTCAATATATCCCAGTTCGGCAGCTTGATACGGAGTAGCAAACTTTTCTTTGTAGGCTTCCAGTTCCTTAGCCTTTGTTGCTTCGTCAGCTTTGCGGAACAGGATATTGATTGCACCGTCTGCACCCATCACTGCAATTTCTGCGCTGGGATATGCGAAGTTCACATCAGCTCCTGTCTGCTTGGAGTTCATTACGATATAAGCGCCGCCGTAAGCTTTGCGGGTAATAACAGTCAGTTTGGGAACAGTAGCTTCTGCGAACGCATAAACTATTTTTGCGCCGTGACGGATGATACCGTTGTTCTCCTGCGTATATCCCGGAAGGAATCCCGGAACATCTTCGAATGTAATCAACGGAATATTGAAACAGTCGCAAAAACGGATAAAACGACTTGCTTTGTCGCTGGCGTCGATGTCAAGAACGCCGGCAAGATAAGCCGGCTGATTGGCTACGATACCTACCGAACGACCTGCCATGCGGGCAAAGCCGATGATGATATTCTTTGCAAAGTTCGGCATGACTTCGAAGAAATAACCGTTGTCTATCACGCGTTCGATAATGTCTTTCATATCATATGGTACGTTCGGATCTGCCGGAACGATTGTATCCAGAAAAGCGTCTTCGCGGTTGGTTTCGTCGGCGCAAGGTTGTTTCCTGGCTTCATCCATATTATTCTGCGGTAAGAAAGACAACAGTTCGCGGATACTCATCAACAGTTCTTCTTCGGAGTTGCACATAAAATGCGTCACACCGCTCTTGCTGCTATGTGTCATTGCGCCACCCAGCTCTTCTTTGCTTACTTCTTCATGAATCACGGTTTTTACTACATCGGGACCAGTCACGAACATGTGACTTTTTTCTTTCACCATAAAGATGAAATCGGTAAGGGCAGGAGAGTAGCAAGCACCTCCGGCACAAGGACCCAGGATGGCCGAAATCTGTGGAATCACACCGCTGGCCATTGTGTTCTGATAGAAAATATCCGCATAACCGGAAAGGCTTTCGATACCTTCCTGAATACGTGCGCCGCCTGAATCATTCAAAGCGATAATCGGGGCACCGTTCTTCAACGCAAGTTGTTGTACTTTCACAATCTTTTTGGCATTGGAAGCAGACAGTGAGCCGCCATATACGGTAAAGTCATAAGCGTAAACAAATACTTGGCGACCGTCTACCTTTCCGTAACCTGAAACGATACCGTCTCCCGGAATTTTGTTTTTATCCATGCCATAGTTCGTACAACGGTGAACCATCAACTTATCCAGTTCAACGAAAGTACCTTTATCGAGCAACATCTCAATACGTTCGCGAGCAGTCATTTTGCCGCTTTCGTGTTGCTTCTCTATTTTATCAACGCCTCCACCAAGAGAAGCGATGCGGTCACGTTCCTCGAACGTGGCGTATGCTTTGTTCATTTCTTCCATAATGCAATCCGTTCTTATATTATGCAATCGGTTCTAATGTTATTAATGTCTGGTCGCCGGTTATGTTATCACCTTCCTGAACCAGAATTTCTTTAATGCGGCAGTCTGAAGTCACTTTGTAGTTACTCTGCATCTTCATGGCTTCGATAACGATAGCGGTGTCTCCCGCCTTCATTTCCTGGCCGACTGCAACAGGTATTTTCACTACTTTGCCCGGCATCGGAGAAATGATACAGTCATTCTGTTCTTCTTCCCCTTTCTTGCGCATACGCAGATATTTTGCTTGGCTGTCCACTATTTCTACATTGAAACTGCTATAATGCGTATTCACTTTATAGCTTTTTCCGTTATCACGGCGAATCAGCTGTGCGTTCGAACTGCGTCCGTCCATCAAGATGTTGCAAGTACCGTTTTCTGCCATCACTACGTCTGCTTCAAACGTTTTTCCATCAATGGTGAGCACTACCTTGTTATCTTCCTTGCTGACCAGTTCTACTTCGGCCACACGGTTTCCTATATGAATTTCCATAATTGAATTCTCTTTGTTAAAATTTAGATTCTCAACACACCCTTATGCAATCCGAACTCTTTCCACTTGCTGATAGGGCGGTTGTCGGCAGCCATACCGCTGTTGTTCTCTTCGAGATTCATCAAATAGTCTATATAAGCAGCGATCAGGGCAATATTTTCGGAATATTCGCTGGTGCGCGTAATCCGTTGTTGCAGAAACTCGCTGTTCTTGGCGATGAATCCTGTGTCATAATGACCTTCTACAAAATCGGGAGTATCCATGATGGCACGCAGATAACTGATGTTGTTTTTCACTCCGGTCAATTTATATTCGTGGAGAACACGACGCATCCGCTCAATCGCATATTCGCGATTGGTAGCCCACACAATCAGTTTACCGATCATCGGGTCATAGTAGATCGGAATTTCATATCCTTCATATACATAACTGTCAATACGCACACCGATACTGTTCGGCTCTGTAATTTGTTTGATGATACCCGGACTTGGCATGAAATTCATTTCAGTGTCTTCGGCACAGATACGACATTCGATAGCGTGCCCGCGTTGCCGGATATTCTCTTGTTTCAGTTGAAGCACTTGTCCGTCAGCAACTTTAATTTGCTCTTTTACCAAATCTACTCCAATCACTTCTTCCGTAATCGGATGTTCCACCTGCAAGCGGGTGTTCATCTCAAGGAAATAATAGTTGCGGTGTTTATCAACAAGGAATTCGATAGTACCCGCACCGATGTAGTTCACAGCTTTAGCCGCCGCTACCGCTTTTTCACCCATGTCTTTTCGCAGTTCGGGAGTGACGAAAACCGAAGGAGTCTCTTCCACGATTTTCTGGTTACGGCGTTGCACGGAACATTCGCGTTCGCACAGATGAATGACGTTTCCATGCTTGTCACCAAGAATCTGGAACTCGATGTGATGAGGCTCTTCAACGAACTTCTCCAGGTAAACCGTGTCGTCGCCAAAGGAAGACAATGATTCGCTCTTGGCAGTGGTATATGCTTCTTCCACTTCTTCGGCACTGTGGATGAGGCGCATACCCTTTCCACCACCGCCCATAGAGGCCTTCAGCATCACCGGATAGCCAATTTTATTGCAAAGCTCTACGGCTTCTTCTACGCTTTTCAGGTTGTCTTGTGTGCCGGGAACTACGGGTACTCCCGCCTCAATCATTTTGATACGGGCAGCAATTTTATCTCCCATAGCTTCCATTGTTTCCGGATTGGGTCCGATAAAGATGATTCCTTCTTCCTGACATCGACGGGCGAATGTGGCATTCTCGGACAAGAAGCCGTAACCCGGATGGATGGCGTCTGCATGAGCTGCTTTTGCCACTTCGATGATTTTTTCTATATTCAGATAACTCTCTTTGGATGCTGCCGGCCCTACGCAATAAGCTTCGTCTGCATAAAGCACGTGCTTCGCGGTCCGGTCTGCTTCGGAGAAGATAGCGATACTCGTTATCTCCATTTCCCGGCAGGAACGCATCACCCTTACGGCAATTTCACCGCGATTGGCTACTAAGATTTTTTTTATCATACTTTTTTCAATTAAGTACATACTTATTAATGTCTTCCCGTCTAATGGACATACTCCACCCGACGAAAAACAGTATTTTTTTGATTTGGGGCTTAACAAGTGATACTCTTTCTCCTAATCCACGAGGAGAGGGGCGTCTTACACAAAATGGCAGGTCTTCTGACTGACTCTTGTCTTATTTGCCTTCCCGAATAACATCAGTGGCGTTAAATTAGTTCAATTATAAGACATTGAACAGAGTTTCACAGCAGCGGGACTGTCCGGGATTTACACCCGGTTCCCTATTAATCATCGTCCGTTGGATACGGATTCTGAACCATTTTGGGGGGCAAAGATAAATAAATATTGAATAGGATGTTTCTTTTTTGCACGAAAGTTTCAATTTTGTGCAATGCTTGTCCTTAGTCCGGAAGATAAAGTGATAAGAGCAAAGTATGATGCGGAGAAGTCTTTTCATCGTACGGAGATGATTCGCTTGGATATGGATAGTTGGTCGGGGAAATGTAAACGGGTTTGATTCTTTAATTTGTGTGTAACCTTGCTTCTTTTCTAAACCATCTTTCTCCTGATATTGTTAGGTTGGTAGTTATTAATTAAAAGGAGATATTCATTATGAAAGAAAAGAAAATAGCTCGTGAAGAAAGAAACCAGGAGAAGCTGGCTAACGGTGATTGGGTAATGGCAGAGTTTTACGCAACGTGGTGTCCTCACTGCCAGCGCATGAAACCGGTTGTTGAAGAGTTCAAGAAACTAATGGTAGGAACATTGGAAGTGGTGGAAGTGGACATCGACCAGGAACCTGCCCTTACTGATTTTTATACGGTGGAGTCGACTCCTACCTTTATTCTTTTTAGAAAAGGGCAACAGCTTTGGCGGCAATCCGGCGAATTATCTTTGGAAAGATTGGAAAAAGCAGTGAAAGGGTTCAAATCCTGAAAATGATGTATCTTTTATTACAATGATATAAATAGCTGGTTTTATGCAGGTGTATTTCGGTATGGCATATATGGAGGAACAGCAGAAAGTATTTTCTATCGAGGTACTTCTGCTTTTCTTTTTATAGCCTTTCCGTTGTCTTGATTATTGGTTTCTGTTCAACCTCAACTCATACAAGCATGCCTGCACTTCTTCAAGACTGCCGGTATGTTTTCCTTCATCATCCGACAGTTTGATACATTCCCTCCACTCCTGATTGACATTCATCTTGCATTGCGTCAGTTTCATCACGATGTTCGAAGGTTCGAACCCGGTATCGTTGGTGAGATTGGTACCGATTCCGAAAGAGCAGTGGATTTTGTTTTTGCAGTATTCTTGAATGTCTAATGCTTTTGTAAAGTCGAGGGCATTGCTGAATACGATGGTTTTGGTTGTCGCATCGATTCCCAACTCTTTGTAGCGGGCAACCAGTCGGTCGATAAATTCAAATTCATTGCCGGAATCGCAGCGCACACCGTCGAAAAGTTTAGCTTGTTTACGGCTAAGGTTGCTAAGGAAGATGCCGGATGTATATGTATCGGAAAGTGCGATACCCAAATCACCGTCATAAACATTCACCCAGTTTTCGAGTGCCATATAATTGGCATGTTTATATCCGAACTGTGCTCCATGAAACATAAACCATTCGTGAGGGTGAGTCCCCATCATTTTCATTCCATATTTCATTGCGAAGTTGCAGTTGGAAGTTCCGGTGCAATATTGCGCTGTTTCGTTCAGTTTCTTGATAACTGCTTCCTGCACATCGATGGAGAATCTTCTCCGTGTGCCGAACTCTGAAAAGCGGAGCTGATGTTGGTTTGATAACTCTATTTTCTCCGACAGTTTGCAAAGAATCCCGTTCATATCTGCTACATGGCCGAAGAACCGGTTTTTGATTTCAGAAACAATAGCGAGCAAAGGCACTTCATATAAAGTCACTTTATAAAGCAAGTCAGTCACTTCGATGTGGAGATGACAGGCTTCATCCAGATGAATATCAATCTTATTCGGGTCGAAACGAAAAGAAGACAACCACTCCCAGTAGACTCTCGGGAGAAATCTGCAATTCTTCGTCATGTATTCCAACTCCTCTTCCGTGAATCTCAACTGACTAAGATTCTTGATCTCTGCCTTGAGTGTTTCCAGAAAAGCTTCGGTATACTTTGTTTCGTTCCGGTCATTGAAACTAAAAGTACCCATTGCATAGGGGAACAGTTTGATATAAGCGTACGAGGTGGTAAACTTATAGAGGTCTGTATCTAGTAGTGTTTTAACAATCATGACGTTCGTTCTTTTCTATTAATAACGTTGTAAAGTTAGTATTTGTTGAACGAAATAATAGCCTGCTGACAGATAATTATTCCATTTTTGGGATCGATTTATACCTGATTATCTGATATTATCATTAATTTTGCCGTAATTATGTATTAAATAAAAGATATTTGGTATGAAAAACGCTTTGGTATATAGCTGCGTATTACTGTTGTTATCATGTGGCGGAAAAACCGGAGGAACTTCGCAATCTTCTTCCACGAATCAGGAAACACAGGAAAACGCTTTAAGCGAAAAAACTACTGCTATTTCCGAAGCTTTCTCTATGGATTTTTATAAAGGAAGTGATTGGATTATTCCTGATACGCTTTCCGAATCATTGCTAAAAGAACCGGAAGCATCTTCTTTGAAGGTCTATGACTCCGACAGTATTTGCCGGAAACAAGTAGATGGCGTGGAACGTTGTTTTTACAAGGACTCATTGATGAACGGTGCTTATAAGCACTTTTATTTTCGCTCGACTGATTCTTTTGTGTCGGAACCCTATTATTCGGTAGTTGTTTATAAAGACGGAATAAAGAACGATACGGTGCGTCATTACAGTATCTCTTCCCATTGTATGACAAGTCGTATAATCACTCTTGACAGTATTTGTGAACTTTATCAATCTTATTATTCCAACGGATATCCCCATATCTTTTACCAGGCTACACGAGGTAAACTTAATGGAGTACGTCAGAGATGGTATTATGATGGAAAGCCGGACTGGTTTGAACACTATAAAGATGGGAAGCTAAACGGAGAGGAAATGAGATGGCATGCCAACGGACATCTATGGCAGGTTAATCATTATATTGACGATCAGGAAGTGTTACCGACCGAATGTTGGTATTATAGCCATTCGGAATACGCTTATAATGACCCTGACGGGGTAGCGGAGGCTCCCGACTGGTATGAGTATAAATATCAGGCATCAGAAGGGACTCCCTTTTATTACATTCAAGAAATTTATGCATTGGAGAACGGCAAAAAGTATCTTCTGAAACGAAAATATTTTGAAAAGGATTCCGATGAGCCGATATACTTCATGGATGATAAGTGTGATTCTGTAAAACGAAGCATTGTGACGGTCGGAACTCAAAAGCGGCTGGATATAAGGAATTATTCTGGCGGGCGGCTACGTCGTTTCGAGAGTTATCCGTACTCGGAGAAAGGCGTGCCGGGTGTCATGACTGAAATTTATTCTGAAGAAGGCAACCGGATTGCAAAGAGTATGTATGACTATCATAGTGGAAGAATGATTTCCTTGCGTATGTATAGCAATACAGGGGCAGACGTGAAAAAACTTGAATTTGCTGAATATACGAATATGAAGGCGGATAGTTGTAATAAACAGCTTGATTCTGGTAAAGGGCGTTATACAGCCAATCAAAATAAACTGTCCGTGCGCTGGAAAAAGGGGGAACTCGCACTGCTGAATTCTCCGGCGAAAGAAGATGAAGATGGATTTATAAAATGGTACTATGATGGGTATCAGTCTGATTACGGTCTGCATTTTTTTCACTATTCAGGGTTTGAGAGCTGGGGTTATTTTGTGATGAGTGATGTTACAGGAGAAGTTTACGAATATCGTAGTATAGATACTCCTTTATTCTGTGGAAAATCCGGTCTTTTCCTTGTTGTAGATGAAAATCCGTATAAGGAAGAATGTTATGTCCGCGTTTACAAGATGCTTCCCGAAGGACGTTTGGCGGAAGTTGCCGCACTCAATCGGGGAGGAGGGGATTATTTTGAGGTTGATTTGGACGATTTTGTCTGGGTGGGTGAAAGTTCATTCATTGCCAATAAAAAAACGTCGGAAGATGAACTTCAATGTGACTTTTACGGAGGATGCTCTGACAGTTGCCTGGAAGAGTACAGGAAGTGTGGCTATCTGCAAATCGACGAAGACGGCTGGGGGTATGTGCGCGTCGATCTTCGTCCTGATGCTTTGCAGACTAAGCAGGAGCTTCCGTCTTCACTAGAAGCTATTAACGAAATGAATGCATGGGTAAAGTCATTGTGAAACCCAGAAACAATGGAAAATCATGCATCCACTCTTCCCCCTTTTCGATAGATATTTTAAGATCATTACTGTCTATTCTACTAATTCCCGGTTGCATCCGCTATTGATAAATAGCGAAAGAAGCCATATTCCCATTATTGTCATTTTATTCATTGTATTAAAGTTATGTTCTATGATAACGCTACTGTCGGGTTATGAGCAGTCAGGCCACCATCTACGACGATTGTTTGTCCCGTGATGTACCTTGCATCGTTCGAAGCCAGAAAAGCGATGGCAGCTGCGACGTCTTCCGGTTCTCCTAAATAAGGAGTGGCACATTGGCCGAGGAAGATGTTGCGTACATCTTCATTCAGGTTATCCAATGCCGCGGGGGTAAGTACCAATCCCGGGGCTACGGCATTGCAGCGGATATTTTTCTTTCCCATTTGGGTAGCGATGTATTTCGTCAGGTTGATGACGCCCGCTTTGCTGGCACCATATAATGTACCGTTAGCATCAGCAGTAAGTCCGCTTATGGAAGCTACGTTGACAATGTTTCCGCCGCCATTGGTAGTCATGATAGGGATGACCTGTTGAGAAAGGTACATGGTACAGCAGAGATTCAGGTGGAATGCCTCGTCAAAGTAATTGATATCCAGCTTCTCGATGTTAAGGTCACGTTTGGGATCGGTTCCTCCTACATTATTAATCAGTACATCTATTCGTTGATATTCATTCATAGAAAAATCAATCAGCTCTTTGCAACTCTGGAGTTCGGTGGCGGAGAAATAGACATGGCGCACGTCGGCCCCTGCATGAGTAAGTTCGTTGGCAAGCTGTTCCGCCTTTTTTTCAGAATGGTCAGCGATGACTACTTTGCCCCCTTCGGAGACAATGCGGCGTGTGGTTGCTTCGCCGATACCACCGGCAGCACCGGTGATGACAACTACTTTATTTTCGAATCTGTTCATATATTGGGAATTTGATAGTTACCTTCTATTAGAAACAGCTGGCAGAGGAATTTGTTAGACCTCATAAACGCTCTTTAATAAGATAAGGTGTCCGATTGGAAAACATTTGCATCTCCTCCGGTTTTATGCCCTGATTATTTAAGAAAACTGTTAAATGTTAATGCTTAACCGCTTATTTGTTAATACGGTTCAGATTCTATTAAACCATGTTATAAGATACGCTGCATTGGGCCGAAAATTTGGAGATAACCGAAAAGTCCGTATCTTTGTACTGTGTTTTTCATAGTATTAGATTTAAGGTTAACAAAAGATTGGCTGTCTGGGATAGATAGCCTTTTTTTATGCCTGTAAGTCAGATACGGATCAGGAAGACTAAAACAACGAATATTGGTTATCCCGCAGACTCTTCATCTCCCGTTCCTTTACTATATCATCTTCGGATAAATGACCGATGAGCAACGGCGAGTTTTTATCATGTTTCTTCATATTATATGCTGCTGTATTATAATTACCTTTGATGGCATAGCAATAAACACATCCGTTCAGACAACTTTCATAAGTCCCGATATCAATACTTTCGATACAGTTGCAGATATTACGCTGGTTTTTATCCTTTTGAGCAAGGATAGGATAACCGGTGATCTTTTCAATCAGCCCTTTATCAATGCACAAGCCGCTGGGAATACCCAAATGTCTTAAATCTACCTTGACGGTACAAGTGTCCAGCTGTATACCGGGATAAATATCTATTGTCTTTTTAAAGGAGACGGCCATTTCTTCTATTTCCTCTTTGGTCAGCGGATTGATGTTGAATGGTTGTATCGAGTTTCGGATATGGGGGTAATGATCTATAAATCCCAACATACATTTCGAGGTATGGTCTTTGAGTTCATGGGCAATCCGGGCGAATGCTTCCTGGTGGAAAGAAACGTTGTATTCCTCATTCGTCAGTATCGGATCATATCTCCAAATCATTTTTTCTCTGCCAATTTTGTCTGCCAGCTTTTTAAAGGTATCAATTCGTTTATCGATAGATGGCAAACGATTCTCCAATTTTTCTCCGTAAGGGTTGAGTGTAAATTGGAAGTAATAGTTGTAATCCTGTAATTTATCCAGCTGGTTAAGCATCGGGGCCGGGTTCTTGGTCCAGAATACGAAACAATCAACCACAGCAGGAGATAAGGAAATCCTGCTAATCATTTTCGGATGATAAGGATTGGGCACTAATACATATCCTTCTTTTATCCGGTTGAAAAACCATTGAGAATAGAATGCCGGAATATCTGTCCGGCGGCTGGCACTGATTATCATAGTTCAAAGTTACGAAAAAAAACAATGTCGTTTCCATGATTAGCCTTTTTTTCTATTCTTACTTATCCGGGGAGCAACTTATGTGAATGAATATGTTAAATGTTAACGGATGAAGTCTGAAATGTTAATGCGATTCTCGGAGTATTAAACCCTGTTACAATATCGTCTGTTTAGGCGCTGAAATTTGCTATTTATCTGAAATATGGTACCTTTGTACTGTGTTTTTTTCATAAGTATTAGATTTAAGGTTAACAAAAGATTGGTTGCTCGTGATGAGTAGCCATTTTTTGTTTTTATACACGTTGGTTGCTTATTCCTTAATCATCGTTAGCAGCATTTTAAATTTCTCCACTACACTTCTCGAATATGCATTGTTTGTCTATAACAAAAAACGATTTTTATTGTTATAGTACGAAAGACTTAATAAACGAACCATTATGAAGAAGAATATTTTATTTTTCGGAGCACTTGTAGGTGCTCTCTTGTTGGTTTCTTGTTCGGGAGGAAACAAGAAACAGGCTGCGTCCTCTGTCGCTTCGGAGGAATTGGACAATGCCAGTAAGGTGATAAACTATTATCGTACATCGCTTATCGTGTTGAGGCATGTAGCCAATGCGAAAGACATAAATGCAGTTTTGGGATATATGGAACAGACAGGAAAAGTTCCTGAAGTATCTCCGATTGCACCACCTGAAGTATCTGCCAGAGATACAGCGGAATTGATGGATCCGGGAGATTATTTTAATATAGAAGTCCGTCAGAATCTGAAGCAGAGTTATCGAGGACTTTTCAGTGCAAGGACGCAATTCTATGATAATTTTAATAAATTCCTCTCTTACAAGCAGGCAAAAGAGACTGCAAAGATCGGCAAGCTCCTCGACGAGAACTATCGGCTTAGTGTAGAAATGTCGGAATATAAACAAGTGATCTTTGATATTCTAAGCCCTCTGACAGAACAAGCTGAAAAAGAACTGCTTGCCGATGAACCGTTGAAAGATCAAATCATGGCCATGCGTAAGATGTCCGGCACCGTGCAAAGCATCATGAATCTCTATTCACGCAAACATGCGCTGGATGGTATGCGTATTGATATGAAGATGGCCGAACTGAAGAAAGAACTCGAAGCTGCAAAGAAACTTCCTGCTGTCACAGGTTATGATGAAGAACAGAAGAATTATTATAGCTTCCTGACTTCCGTAGAATCATTTATGAAAGATATGCAGAAAGCCAGAGATAAAGGTAGCTATTCCGACGAGGACTATAATGCGATATCGGAGGCCTACGAATACGGACTTTCCGTTATCTAAAGAATCTTCCTCTGTTTGAATGTGAGCTACAATCATGCTCTTTCAAACAGAGGATGTTTTTTTTTAAGAAAAGGTTTGCCGTCTTTTCAATTGTACCTTATTCTCAAATAAGGATCCTGCCTTAAATCCTTATCTGTTTATCATTCCGGCATATCTGTTCTTAATAGGACGACTCCCTAATTTATAAAAAGTCCTTTTTTTACTATACCTCTTTAAACAGGAGCTTTACTTTTGCATTTGAATTAAGAAATAATATCTTTGCTCTATGCAATCATTTCAACTCATAAAACCCTGTTTGGCGCTTGCTCCTTATATACGGCATTACTGGATATTGCAAGACGATTCAGTGACTCCGGTTTCCGAACGGACTCTGCCCATTGGCTGTATGCAACTGGTATTTCATAAAGGGAAACAACTCCTTTTGTCGGGCGAGTCGGAACTACAACCTCAATCCTTTATTTCCGGACAATCGGTCGGCTTCTCGGATGTACAGTCGACGGGTAGGATAGAAATGATTACTGTTGTTTTCCAGCCTTATGCAGTCAAAGCATTGTTTCATATTCCCAGCCATCTGTTTCACGGACAAAATGTAGATACCGATGCGATGGAAGATGTAGAACTGTCGGATTTGGTGAAACAGGTCACTGACACTTCTGATAATGCCGTTTCTATTCGTTTGATAGAGCAGTTTTTCCTTCGTCGTTTATACACCCTTCCGGAGTATAACCTCAAGCGGATGTCTGCTGTGTTTCATGAAATAAACCTCCAGCCACAAATCAACATTGCTCATCTGTCGGAAACGGCCTGTTTGAGCAGTAAGCAGTTTGGACGTATCTTTGCCGATTATGTCGGCACTACTCCCAAAGAATTTATTCGCATTGTCCGTATGCAGCGGGCATTGTCAATGTTGCAGCAGGATGCCACTATCCCTTTTGTACAAGTAGCTTACGAATGTGGCTTCTCCGATCAGTCTCACATGATAAAGGAATTCAAACTCTTTTCCGGTTACACCCCTGCAGAGTATCTTTCTGTCTGCGCTCCTTATTCCGATTATTTTTCCGAACTTTAAAGATGTCCCTTTTTTCCTATCAGGCTTCCTCGTGTTGCCCTACTTTTGCAGTGTCTTTGCAAAGGCTTAGTAGTAACGATAAAAAAGAAACGAAATGAAAAAACTAATTGCATTTTTTGAGATTCCTGCTTCCGATTTCCATCGGGCTGTCGATTTTTACGAAACAGTATTGGGTATGCAACTTCCGACTTTTGAATGTGAAACAGAAAAAATGGCTTGTTTCACAGAAGAAGGTGAAACCGTTGGTGCTATCTCTTATGCTTCAAATTTCGACTTTCTTCCTTCAACGCATGGAGTGCTTATCCATTTCAACTGTGAGGATATAGAACAGACCTTGGAAAAAGTACTTCTGAAAGGAGGGAAAGTAGTCATTCCCAGAACAAAGATCGAGGCGGACGGCAAAGGATGGTTTGCCGTATTCACTGATAGTGAAGGAAACCGGATTGGCATTTATGCTGAAAAATAACAGGTAGGAGAGAGGAAGGCAGCCTGTTATAGCATAATATGCTTTTAGATGCGGATAACGCAAAATGACACGGATAAGAAGATTATAAATCTGCTAAATCCGTGTCATCCGCGTCTAAAAGATAGACTTATCAGGGTTTTGCACTATCCCCCAAAAAAAGTCAGACGTTAAATCACATCTTTATTCATTCTCTTTATTCCGCCATTTGTCTGTCCGCATTATTCTACCGGAATATAAATTTCCGTCAACAACTCTTCGGGAGCAGTGTCGCATGGATTGTTCAGATAACGTTCCGCGCTGGCTTCATCACGCAGCGTACATTCCATTTCGGGCAGACACTTTCCGTAAATCGTATCATACACAGCTTGCAAATTGTCATACGGACCTTTATACAAGAAGATAGCATAACGTCCGGCCGGGATCACCTTAAATCCGACATCACTTTTTGGGGGTACCTTTACAGGCATTACCATACATACGTCTGTACGCAGTTTTTCTGCCGGTGTCACTTTCGGATCATCGTGATAGATGCAAAGCGGGCTGAAATCTCCCATCGGCAACTGTTGTTCTTTGATGAATTGGAATAAACGGCCCCAGGTGCCACCGTAATCATTCAGTTTGTAATCGCCGGTGAGACGGATATAAATCACATTCCGTTCGGAAACGTTTCTGATCTCTCTTTTTAGTTCCAGGTCTGGCCTGATAATCGCTGGTTTCATAATTACAAAGTTTTTATTGTTTCTATACTCTAAAGGTGAAATGCCATAAAATTGCTTGAACACTTTCGACAACGAAGAAGGAGAAGAGTAACCAATCCGATAGGCTATGTCGGCAATCGGAACATCCGAGTAGCGGAGTAGACGTGCGGCAGCTTCTGTCCGCGTCCGGACAATAAACGTACCAATCGGTTCACCGAGAAAAGCTTTCATGATCCGGTGAAAGTAAAAAGGAGAAAAGTTTGAAATTCTGGCCAGAGATTTTAAATCAATGTCTTCTCCCAAATGTTGGTTGATGTATTCCACTACAACATTTACGCACTTTTGATATTCTTCTTTCGTTGTTTTTTTCTGTTGCATAACTTATTCTGGTATTTCACTCCGCAAAGGTATTGGTAAAAAAGCGAAATGACTTGTCCGATATTGCGGAAATGTCAATTTCCTATTTTCTTTCTGTGATTGCCCGATTCCTGTTTTGAGAATTTATTTTGATATATAATGTTCCTTTTAGTGGTGTTATGGTACGAATTATTACCAAGTTTTTAATCACTAGACGCGAAATTGATTTCTTTGTTTTAAATAATGTCAAAAACTAAAACAAAAAAGTTGGTTTTGTTATAAACAATTATTAAAATGACTATATTGTAACCAAATTATTAATAAAAATAGCCATGGATAAAACAATTGTAGGGAACAATGCCGGAAAAGTTTGGTGTGCCCTGAAAGAAATTGGTGAAATTTCAATACCTGAATTGGCAAGAAGATTAAACCTAAGCGTAGAAAGTACAGCATTGGCGGCCGGTTGGCTGGCAAGAGAAAACAAAATTTGTATCCAGCGAAAGAACGGATTAATTGCTTTATCTGATGAAAGCACTTTCCCTTTTAGCTTTGGATAATTACAGATTTTGCGAGTGAGTATCTTTGGATTTCCGTTAACTTGTAAGTAAGAAAATGTCGATATAAGGTATCACATGCAAAGTTTGAACTTAAGAAGTTTAATATTTAAAAGAGTTGCTCCGTAATAGGGCAACTCTTTTAACGTATAATAAACGTATAAAAATATCAAATCGTTCTTGTTGATAGGTAAAATATAGATACTTATATTTCGCAATAATAATAGTCGATTTTTCTTTAAAAGTTCTACTTTGGAGGATTTGTTCAGAATCCTACCCGCTTTCTTCCTAAAGAGAAATCCATGCCTTCGTAATTATAGATTTCAGCCAGTGTCATAGGTTGTGTCTGTTGGGGGATATCCAGTCCTTCTTCCTTTATTAGTTGGTTTACTTTGTCGGTTGTCAGGTCTTTAAATTCGTACCGGGCAGCCAGACGTCCTTTTCTAAGCAAGGCTTCGTCGATATCTTTTAGTGGAGCGTTGAATGTGCAGATAAATTTGATACATAATTCATCGCTTAATAGTCCGTCGCTGATATTCAGTATGTTGACTAGTCCGGCATTCATGCGGTTGCTTCCGTTGCGGCTTGACAATAACTCTTCGCAATCTTCTACGATAAAGATAGAATTTTTTTGTTGACGGATAAAAGTGATAAAGCTAGGGTCCGAAAGTTTGTCTACCAGGTCGCCGCTCATATAAATCATTCTCTTTTTTCCGAGATTGATAAGATGACGGATATAAGTTGTTTTCCCCGTACCTTGTTTCCCGTGCAGAATGATTAAACCGCTTTTATTCTCCTCTAATAGGAAGTTTTCGATTTCAGCGGCTACGGGAGCAAAATCATTGTTATAGTGGCGGTCAATCTGAATGCCCGGCTTATTGATTTGCGATTGTTTCAGGCTGAAGTAGTTATGAGCGTATGTTACTATAAATAGGTTGTTCAGTTTCTCATTCTCCTTTTTGTGGTTTTCGCAAATCTGATTGATACGATCGATTTCTTCCTTATCAATATTGGAATAGGCTATTTTTGTGCAATTATCAAAATAGCCAATCATTAAATTCTTCTTGCAGATAACGATGCAATCATATAACTCTTTTGTAGATGTATCTTCTTCTTCCTCCTCTTCCTCTTTTTCATTCTCAAAATGATTGCAATATATATGCTCGAATATATCGAACGCATCGTCTTGCTGATAAAGTTCTTTGATTTCTTTCAGGAAATCCTGGTTTACTTTATATTTCACCATTTTCATAGAAGGGAATCGTTTGAATATCTGATAGAATAGACTACAAATGCTACTGTCGCTGAACCAGCCTGTGGAGTAATCGAAAATATCTGTGAAATCTGCGAGTGTGTATTCTTTACTCATTTTTTCTTTTTATATAAATAGGACGGCAAAGGTACTAAATAAATCTATGATATGGACTTATCCGATTTCTCATTTTCTTGAAAAACATTGGTATGATAGTTTCCTGCATTTATATCAGCGCGCCCCCTGCAAACGATTTTTCGGTTCTTCGTCAAATTTGGTGGTACTTCTTCTATTGTGAATAAAGAATCTTGGCTCTCAGTAGTTTGCTTCCTGCCC